>NZ_JBVIGX010000012.1:0-160500 GCF_055570595.1 Streptomyces sp. NPDC031132 | reverse complement strand
ACAGAGGAGGGAAAGAAGACTCCCCCAGGAGGCCAACCCACCTCGTACGGCGCCACCCCGGAAGCTCCCCCCCCCCCCCCCCCGCCCCCCCCCGCCCCCGCCCCGGGACCCCGTCGGGCCGCCACACCGGTGGTCACGGCCGTGCGGGTGGGATGGTCAGGCGCCCTCGCCCAGAACGGTGGCGATCAGCTGCCGTTGTTCCTCGGTGAGGTACGGATCCCGTAATTCCACCAGCTTGCCGTCGACGTGGACGACGTAGCTGAACCCGTCCGGCACGGGTTCCCGGGCCGGGGGGCACTCGCCGCTCAGGGCTCGCTCGGCCAGCCGCTCCAGTTCGGCGCCGTCGCTCCGGTACTCCGTGTCGAGGGAAGCGGTCCGTTCCCTGCCCGCGAAACCGCCGGTACGAGTGACGGTGATCAGCATCGCGAAACCTCCTTGAGTCGAGCGCCGCGTGCGGCCGGCCGGGCCGGCCGGGTCAGGCGGCGCACGGGATGGGCACCCTCTCGCCTGCCCCCGAAAGGCCCACATGTGCCGCTGCGCACGGCATCGGCGAGAGATGTCCGAAAGTGGCCGCCGCCGGACCACCGGGTGTATCGAGTGCAGGACGCTCGGCAGCCCGTAGGAGGCGGAGTCGCCCTCCCCGATCGGGAATCGGGCCTCAACGTTCACTCCGCATCGCGCGACTCGGGGGTCGAACCCGGATGGATCGGTGTCAGGAGGAGGGAGGGTAGGGCGCGGACTTCAGCTGTCGGGCGAGGTGGGCGGTGTTGGCGGCGAGTGTCTTCGTGGTGGCCGCCGTCTTCTCCGGGGTCTTGTCGAGGTCCTGGTAGTCGGTGCCCTGCATGGCCTCGCCGACCCAGTACGTGACGGCGTTCGGCGCGAGGGAGAAGCCGACGTCGCTCAGGCCCTGGAAGAGGTCGGCGCTGACCTTGTGCGCGCCGTCCTCGTTGCCGACCACACAAACCGCCGCGACCTTGCCGTACGTGAGCATGCGGCCCTCGTCGTCGCTCTCGCCGAGCTCGGCGTCCAGACGCTCCAGGACCAGCTGGGCGATGCTGGAGGGGTGGCCGAGCCAGATCGGCGTGGACAGGATGAGGATGTCGGCGCCCAGGATCGTGTCGCGGATCCCGGGCCAAGCGTCGCCGTTGCCCATGTCGGTCTTCACACCCGGCTTCACGTCGTGGTCCGCGATCCGGACGGTGGTGCCGGTGACGCCGTGCTCGGCCAGGGCGGCCAAGGTCTGCTCCGCGAGCAACTGCGAGCTGGAGGGTGCGGGGGAGGGGGACAGGGTGCACACGAGCGCGACAGCGCTCAGCGGGGTCTTCGATGTGGTGTCCATGATCCCCGGCTACCCCCGAGAACCAGCCGCATCCCGTGTTTCGACGGATATGTCCACGGAGCCCAGTTTCCGGATGCGATGGCGGGTAGACGCCGGGCATGGACGACGTCAGACCCCTCGCAAGGGCGACCGGAGCGTCGAGCGGCATCGGGTTCGAAGGGCTGCCGTAGCGCCCTCACCGGGTCCGGTCGGCACGCGGAAGGCAGGCGATACCGAGGCGGACGAAGAGGCAGAGACGAAAAGACGGAGGAGACCTCATGAGGGCACTGACATGGCACGGCAAGAGGGACGTGCGCGTCGACACCGTCCCCGATCCCACCATCCGGGACGGTGACGACGTGATCGTCAAGATCACGACCACCGGTCTGTGTGGCTCCGACCTGCACCTCTACGAGGTCCTCGGTGCTTTCCTCGACCCCGGCGACATCCTGGGCCACGAGCCCATGGGCGTGGTGGAAGAGGTCGGTCCGGACGTCACCGCCCTGAAGCCCGGGGAACGGGTGGTGATCCCCTTCAACATCTCGTGCGGGACCTGCTTCATGTGCAGCCGGGGGCTGCATTCACAGTGTGAGACGACCCAGGTCAAGGAACACGGCACCGGCGCCTCGCTCTTCGGCTACACGAAGCTCTACGGGCAGGTGCCAGGCGGTCAGGCCCAGTTCCTGCGCGTTCCGTTCGGCAACGAGCTGCCCGTCCGCGTCCCGGACGGACCGGCCGACGACCGCTTCGTCTACCTGTCCGACGTGCTGCCCACCGCGTGGCAGGCCGTGGAGTACGCGGCCGTTCCGCCGGGTGGCAGCGTTGTGGTCCTCGGACTCGGGCCGATCGGGGACATGAGTTGCCGCATCGCGGCCCACCGGGGCGCCGGTACGGTCATCGGGATCGACCTCGTCCCCGAGCGCCTGGAGCGCGTCCGCCGACGCGGCATCCACACACTGGACCTCCTCGAGTGCGGCGACGGACTCGTGGACGCCGTGCACGCCCTGACCGGCGGGCGCGGGCCGGACGCCGTCATCGACGCCGTGGGCATGGAAGCCCACGGCAACCGCATCGCCGCCGCCGCGCAGGGCATGACCACACTCCTGCCGGACGCCCTCGCGGCCGCCGTGATGAAACGCGCCGGAGTCGACCGCCTGTCCGCGCTGCACACGGCGATCGAGCTCGTCCGACGCGGCGGCACCGTTTCCGTCTCCGGGGTGTACGGAGGCGCGGCCGACCCACTGCCTCTGCTCACCATGTTCGACAAGCAGCTCCAATTGCGCATGGGCCAGGCCAACGTCCACCGCTGGGTGGGCGACATCCTCCCGCTCCTCACGGACGGCGACCCCCTGGGTGTCGACGGCTTCGCCACGCACCGGCTGCCCCTGGAGGAGGCACCGGCTGCGTACGACATGTTCCAGAAGAAGCGCGACGGCGCCGTCAAAGTGCTCTTCTCGCCCTGAGCCGCGCGGTGGGGCCCACCGCGCATCCGCTCCGGCGAGCCTCGTACCGCCGGCCGCTCCTGCCTTGGGGGGCGGGTGTCAGACGGTGGCGGGGAGGGCTGCGGCTGCTTCGCGTCGGTCGAGGGAGTGGGTGTAGCGGCGCAGGAGGAGGATCGCGGTGGTGGCGAGGCCGGTGAGGAGGCCGAGCCAGATGCCGAGCGTGTCGAGCCCGGCGGCGTAGGCCAGCAGCCAGGAGGCGGGCAGGCCGACGGCCCAGTAGCCGATGAGGGTGATGCGGAAGCCGCTCTTGGTGTCGTCGAGGCCGCGCAGCAGTCCGACGCCGATGTTCTGGGCGCAGTCGAAGAACTGCAGGAACGCGGTGACGATGAGCAGGTGGGTGGCGATGGTGAGGGCCTGGCCGGTGCCCGGGTCGAGGAACGGCGCCAGGACCAGGGCGGGGACGGTGACGTAGAGGACGCCGACCACGGCCATGACCACGGCCGCGCAGGCGAGCGCGGTGTTCTTGATGCGGCGGGCGTCGTCGTGGTTGCCGAGGGTGAGTTCGCGGCTGACGTTGATGGACGCGGCGTGGGAGAGGCCGACGGCGACCTGGAAGACGATGTAGACGAGCTGGTTGACCGCCGTGTGGGCGGCGAGCGCGTCGGGGCCGAACGAACCGGCCATCAGGGCGGTCAGGGAGAAGAAGCCGGCCTCGGATCCGTAGGTCGCGGCGATCGGGATGCCGAGGGCGATCAGGCGCTTGACCACGGCGGGATCGACCTTGGCCATGTTGAGGGAGAGCAGCGGTGCGAGCTCCTTGTCCTTCTTCGCGGAGAGGTAGAGCGCGAAGAAGGTCAGGAGGTGGACGGTGGAGGTGGCGATGCCGACGCCGGTCAGGCCGAGCCGGGGCAGGCCGAATGCGCCGTGGATGAGGATCCAGTTCAGGCCCGCGTTGACGACGACCGAGGCGATGGTGATCTGCAGGAGGGCCTGGGGGCGCCGCATGCCGACGGTGAACTGGCGGACGGCCTGGAACCACAGGCAGGGCAGCAGTCCGGGGGCGAGGGCGTAGAGGACGTTCTGCGCGAGGTCGGCGACGGCCTCGTCCTGGCCGAGCAGGGACAGGGCCCGGCCTATGAGGATCATGAGGACGGCGCCGACGATGCCGGCGAGGGTGGCCACGGCCATGCTCGCCCGGACGATCGCCCGGACTTCCTCGTGCGCTGAAGCCCCTTCTGAGTCGACGCCCGTGCCGGCAGCGTCCTGGTTCTGGTCCTCGTCCCTGTCGGTCCGCTGTTCGGCGCGGGCCGCGGCGGCGGCAATCTGGTTGCCGACGGACGTGACCAGGCCGACGCCCATGGTGCGGAGCTGGTTGAAGATGACGATGGCCAGTCCGCCGGCGGCGAGCTCGGTGGTGCCGAGGAAGCCCATCATGATCGTGTCGGTGGTGGTGAGGGCGACCTGGGCGAGCTGGGTCAGGATCAGGGGGACGGCCAGGGCTGCGAGGGCGCGGCTGTCGCGGAGGAGGATGGTCAGCATGGTTACCGGTTCCCCCGGAGTTTGGTGAGGAGTTCGTCCACTTCCCGCTCGGTGTCGGGCCTCAACAGGTCGCGTTCGCGCATCCATTCGTCGTTGAAGACGGTGTCCATGTACTTCTCGCCACCGTCGTTGACGAGAGCGACCATGGTGCTGCCCGGCGGGAGCGAGCCGAGGCGGGTCAGAGCTTCGTAGACGACGCCACCGGCCGAGCCCCCGATCAGCAGGCCGGTGCGGGCGACCGCCCGGCAGGTGGCGAAGGCCTCGACGTCTCCGACCTTGACGCCTTCGTCGAGGAGGTCGAAGTCGACCAGGGCGCCGAGTTCGGCGCCCTCCGGGGTACCGGTGCCGGACTGGTGGTAGTCGTGGGCGGGGCCGCCGAAGGCGATGGAGCCCTTCGGCTCGACGCCGACGACGCTGAACCCGTCGATGAGTTTGCCGAGCTCGCGGGCGGTGCCGAACAGGGCTCCGCCCGTGCCGACGGCGGCGACGAGGACGTCGATCTTCCCGTCGAGGGCTTCGACGAGTTCGTGGGCCACGGGGAAGTAGCCGACGCCGTTGGCGGGGTTGTTGTGCTGCTCGGTGAAGACGGTGTTGTCCTGGCCCCGGGCCATCTGCGCGGCGAGTTCCTCGCGGGCGGCGGTCGCGAGTTCCTCCGTGCCGTCGTCGACGACGTAGACCAGCTCGGTACCGAGCGCCTTCATCCCGCGGAGCTTGTCGACGCAGGCGTGGTTGTCGACGACGGCCGTGAAGGTGTAGCCGCGCTCCGCGGCGATGACCGCGAGGCCGAGGCCCGTGTTGCCCGAGGTGGACTCGATGATCCGGCCGCCGGGGCGCAGTTCGCGGGCTTCCTCGGCGGCGGTGACCATGGCACGGGCCATGCGGATCTTCGCGGTGCCGGTCGGGTTGAACATCTCCAGTTTGAGAAGCAGTCGGCTGCCGGTTTCGGAGGTGGCCAGTTCCAGCAGGGGCGTGAACCCGATGAGGTCGGATACGCGGGAGACCACGGCGGGCCGCTGCAGGGCTCCGGACATCGATGACTCCAGGAAATCGTGGGGACGGCGTGGAGGTGCGCTTGCGCGCTCAGGTGAAGTGGCGGTCCAGGCGCCAGCGCGGCCGGTCGCCCTCCGTGCGGTCGATGACGACCTTGGGAGGGAGGGCCAAGTCGTGGAAGGGGGACTCGTTGGAGTCCATCTGGTAGCCGGCCGTGTTCGGATAGACCAGCAGGTCGCCCACGCGGGGGCGGCGGGGGAAGCCGACCTTGCGCCAGGTGAGCATGTCCGATTCCAGGCAGGTCGCCGCTCCCACGCTGGCCGGATACAGGCCCGCCGGCGCATCGGCGTCTTGGGAGACGAGGCGGGGGTCGGGCAGGTACTCGCTGTTGAACCACTGCTCGGACAGGCTCAGGCTGGTCCCGTCCACGGTCAGGAGCTGGTAGCCGTCGCGGTCCTTGACGCCCTGGATGGTGAACACGCTCGCGCCGGCCCGGTCCAGCAGGGCCCGGCCCGGTTCCAGGAGCAGGGTGACACCGGCGTCCTTGAGGATGTCCGCGAGAGCGTGCTCGCGCCCGTCCGGCCGGGCGGCGAGGAGGGCTGCCAGGGCCTGGGCGCCGGGCCTGGGGCAGTGGTAGGGGTAGAAGTCGGAGGTGTGGAAGGCCTTGCCCGCGTGGTAGTGGCGCTTGTCGTGCCCTTCCAGGAAGGCGTGCCAGCTGTCGGCGTCGGTGTAGCTGATCGGCAGGCCGCCGCCGATGCTGACCCGCCCGGCCTCGAGTCCCTGGACGCGGGCCTTGAGGCACAGGTCCGCCAGGTGCGCGGCGAGGTCGGCGCGGGGCTGGATCGCGTAGCCGGACAGGTGGAAGCTGAAGCCCTCCATCCGTACGGCGTCACCGGCCTGGACGCAGCGTTCCAGGGCGGTGGTGAGCTCGGCGTCGTTCATGCCGAACCGGCTGTGCGGCTGCTCGGGCGGCAGTACGCGCAGCAGGATCCGGGCCGGACGGACCCGGCCGCACAGGACACCGGTGAGGAGGGTGTCGAGTTCGTCGAGGGCGTCGATGGCGATGAGCGCGCCGTGCTGAACGGCGAGCCGCAGCAGGGCGGGATCCTTGGCCGGCCCGGTGAGCACGAGGTGCTCACCGCGGACACCGTGGCCGAGGGCCTCGCACAGTTCGGCGGCGGAGGCCACGTCCACACCGGCCCCTGCGGCGGCGGCCCGTTCGACGAACACGGCCGCCTTGTTCGCCTTCTTCGCGAAGTACACGAAGCCGTCCACCCCCGCCACGGCCAGCGATTGGCGCATGGCGGCGAGATTGGAGTCGAAGGCGTCGGGGAGCAGGAAGTGGAACGGACCGCCGAAGGCATGCGCCAGCTCCGGCAGCAGCCCGGACTCCAGTACCCGGTCGGCCGCCGGGTCCGGGTGGACCGGCAAGGTGGGCCAAGCCGTCGGGTTCACTGCCACAGCGGTACCTCGGTGCCCAGGTTCTGGGCGAGGGCGAGCTGGGCGAAACGGTGCCCGAGTGCGATGTCGGTGACGACGAGGCCGCTGTTGTAGGCGAAGATTCGTTCCTGCGCGCTGTGCCGCCCGGCCGTCAGTCCGGCGACGATGGGCGGGAACTCGTCGTCCACGGCCGGGAGTTTGCCTTCGGCGTCCGCCATGTCGGTGCCGGTCACGTTCATCTGCGCCTCGCTGGTGGCGATGATGCGGTCGGCGCGGTGCAGGGTGGAGGGAGCCAGCCCGTGACCGACGAGGATCGTCAGCGCGCCGGGCTTGAGCCAAGTCGACTCGACGGCGGCGGGGGTGTGCCCGCCGGCGGTGGCGACGATGACGTCCGCGTCGCCCGCGGCGGCCCGCAGGTCGGTGACGACCTCCACGTCACGGTCGGGGAAGTGCGTACGCAGCTGCTCGCGGACGGCGGCGATGCCCTCGGAGTGCGTGCCGAAGAGCATGAGGCGGTCCAGGTCCGGGAGCGTCGTGAGCAGGAACGGCAGCGCGAGCCGTCCCTGAGTCCCCGTCCCGATGACCAGAGCGGACCGGGTGCCGGGGGGCGCGCACTCGCGGGCCAGGAGGGCCGAGACGGCCGGTGTGCGCAGCGAGCCGATCCGGGAGCAGTCCATCATCGCGACCGGCAGGCCTGTGACGTCGTCGTACAGGGTGAGCGAGGTGTAGTAGTGCTGATCGGCACGGCCCTTGTCCAGGCCGTGCTTGTAACTGGTCTTGATGGCAACGACGTTGCGGGTGCCGTCGCGGCCGAGCATGGCGTAGGAGACCGAGTGTCCGTCCTGCGGTTTGACGGTCAGTTTCCGGGGGTTGTCGGACTGGCCGGCGTGCAGGGTGCGGTAGGCGCCCTCCACGGTGTCCACCACGTCGGCCAGGGATATGTCGATCCCTGCGAGGTCGGAGGTGGACAGGATGCGCAGGTGGGTGTCGTCGCCCGATAACGGGGTGCCGATGGGGGCGGCCGTCGTGTCGGTCATGAGAGGTGACTCCTCCGGTGCGGGGGCGGGTGTTCAGCTCGCGTGCGCTTCGAGAGCGGCCTGACCGTAGCCGTGCTCGGCGGCCTCGGCGAGAGGGCGCGTACGGCGCCCGGGGACACGGACGGAGGCGCGCTTGAGCCAGCGGTCGGTGCCGTCGTAGCGGGCCTGGAAGGGGACGCGGCCGTGGACGACGAGGTCGTTGTCGACGACCAGGATCTCGCCCGGGCTCAGGGACACGGCGACCGAAACGTGGGCCAGTTCGGCGGAAAGCCGGTGGTAGGCGGCCCGGTAGTCGTCGCCGGCGTCGTAGAGGGGGGTGTAGGCGGGGTCGAAGCGCAGGGTCATGCCCTCGTCGGCGGCGAACAGGGCGGGTACCGGCGGCGGGGCCTGGTCGGCGAAGCCCTGGGCCGCTTCGTAGGCGTCGTCGGGGAGGATCGGCAGGACCGGCTGGGACAGGAGGTCCACGTCCGCGTCGGCGAGGCGGGCCTTGCGGATGCTGGCTGCGGTGGTGGCGATGTTGTCGTGGTTGCGCATGCAGCCGAGCATCAGCAGGTGGGCGCGGCCGGGGTGGAAGGCGTCCTCGGTGTGGGGGCTGAGGAGCACTGTGCTGGAGGCGCCGGTCTGTTCGGTCTCGTGGCCGGGGGAGGGGAGGATGTTGTGGACGAAACGCCCGTCCTGCTGGCCCTCCCAGGCGATGGGGTTGCCCATGACCGTGGCCAGGAGCAGCAGTGCGATGTCGTACAAGGCGCCGCTGTCTCCGGCGGTGGCCCAGCTGGAGGGGGTGGGGCCGACCGCTTCGTCGTCCAGGGGCAGACCGCGCAGGACGAACAGCCCGTCCGCGGTGTCTACGGGCCGGCAGTGCTCGCGCAGGGCGTCGCTGAGTTCGCCTGCCCGCTCGGCGACCCGTTCCAGCAGCGCGGGCGACGTCGCTGACGTGCCTAATTCGGCGAGGATCTTGTCCGCCTCCCGGCAGAGTTCGTCCACGCTGCGGGCGTCGAGCTGACGGACGGGGGCGGTTGCCGTGCTCATGGCAAGATTCCGTTTCCGTGGGAGGGCAGGGGGAGATCGGCTGGGTGGGCCGGGTTCATCAGGCGCGCCCAACGGGCCGCGAGAACATGACGGGCGGGACTGATCGGCCGCGCACTGAGGGCGGCGTCGAGCTGCTTCCACCGGCGAACGCTCCGAACGCTAGCACTAAAATTAGGTAAGGCAAACCTTACTAAATGGTCACCCTTGGAGCTGACGGAGTGTCAATAGCCGCGTGTCGCCATGCAATTCAAAACCAGCTGATGCGGCGTTGAAATTCAGACATCCGTTCCATCCCGCCCGCACCTCTTGCGGCCATGGTTGTCATTAGGGTAGGCAAACCTAAGCAACTTCCAGTGTGCTCTGAACGTGGATCGAGGACGTACGTGAACTTAAACAGGCGCCATGTGCTGTGGGCCGGCGGAGCGATGAGCGCGGCCGCCCTGCTGGCGGCATGCTCGGGCGGCGGTTCCGGTACTTCGTCCAAGCCCGCCGCCGCTGACGACGCCAAGCCCAAGCCGGGCGGCACGCTCCGCATCGGCGCTCTCGGCCGCGCAGGGGCCATCACCCGGGATCCGCACGGTACTCAGAGCAACGAGAGCGACTACCTCGTCATCGCCCTCGTCTACGACACCCTCACCGTGCCCGGCGCCAAGCCGAACACCGCCCCGCGCCTGGCCGCCTCGTGGGAGCCGTCGGCGGACCTGAAGACCTGGAAGTTCAAGATCGCCAAGGGTGCGGCCTTCCACGACGGAAGCCCGGTCACCGCCGAGGACGTCGTCTGGTCCCTGCGCCGGCTGCGCAACACCCCCTCGGGCGCCGCCCGCCTGCCCGGCATCGAGGCGGAGAGCATCACGGCCGAGGGGACCGACACCGTCGTCCTCGTGTCCGACTACGCCAACGCCGAACTCCCGCTCCTCACCCGCCTGACGACCTTCGTCCTGAAGAAGGACACGGCGGACAGCGCGCTGGAGAAGGCCCCGGGCACCGGCCCCTTCAAGCTCGACTGGTACCGCGGCGGCAACGCCCGTCTGGTCAAGAACGACAAGTGGTACGGCGGCACCGTGAACCTCGACGCCATCGAGGTCACCATGTTCGAGACCCCCCAAGCCATGGCCAACGCCCTGCTGAGCGGACAGATCGACGTCGCCTCCAACGTCGGCGCCGTGGCCGCCCGCACCGCACAGACGCGCAAGGACGTCCAGGTCCTGCGCCGCCCCAACGACATGGCGATGCCGATCATCATGCGCACCGCGACCGGCAGCCCCTTCGCCGACGTCCGGGTCCGCGAGGCCATGCGCCTGGTCGTCGACCGCGGCGCCATGGTCAAGCAGGTCCTCTCCGGCTACGGCACCGTCGCCAACGACGTCATGGGCACCGGCGACCCCGACCTCGCCAAGGACATCCCGCAGCGCAAGCGGGACCTCGAGAAGGCCAAGAAGCTCCTGGCCGAGGCCGACTTCGACCTCTCCAAGACCTATGACCTCGTGACCACCGAGGACATCCCAGGCCTCGCCGAATCGGCCACGCTGTTCGCGAACCAGGCCCGCGAGGCCGGGATCAAGATCAACGTGGTCAAGCAGGAGTCGGGCGCGTTCTGGGACAAGACCTGGAAGGCGGGCGACTTCTACACCACCTACTGGGGCACCAACGACTCGGTGGTGTTCTTCGCCTCCAAGACCATGGTCAGCGAGGCCGGACAGAACGAGGCGGGCTGGGCGGATGCGGCCTTCGACGCCGCCTACCGCAAGGTCATCGGCACCGCCGACGAGGCGCAGCGCGCCCAGGCGCTGAAGGAGCTGCAGCAGATCGAGTTCGACAAGTCCGGCTACCTGCTGTGGGGCATGGCGGACGGCATCGACCTGGCGGCCGCGAAGGTGAAGAACCTGCCCAAGCTCGCCGGCTACGGCCGCGTCCAGCTCGAGAACGTGTGGCTGGCTTGAGCCACAAGGACGAAAGCACGGCGGCCGTCCCCACCCCAGGTGCGGGGGCGGCCACCACGCCGCGCCGAGGCCTCGCCACCGCGACGCACGTGCTCGGCGCTCTCGCGCGCCGTGTTCTGATGCTGGCCGTCCTCCTGGGTCTGGTCTTCGCGGCGGTGGAACTGCTGCCGGGAGACGCCGCGAGCGCGAGCTCCGAACGCGGGGACAGCGCGGCCGACGTCGAGGCCCGGCGTCACCTGCTGGGTCTGGACCGGCCCGTGTGGGAACGCTTCTGGGACTGGACGACGGCCCTGCCCACCGGTGACCTCGGCACGTCGGCCCGCGGACAGGAGGTCACCGACCTGCTCACCGACCCCTTCCCCAACACCCTGGCGCTGGGCGCGGCCGCCTTCGTCCTGACCGTGCTCGCCTCCCTGGCCCTCGGCTGCTGGGCGGCCTCCCGTCCCGGAAGCCTCGCCGACCGGGTCATCGGTCACACCGCGACGGCCGCCTTCGCCGTCCCCGAGTTCGTGGTCGCGGTCGGCCTGCTCCTGGTGCTGTCACTGTGGACGGGCTGGCTGCCCGCCGTCACTCTCACCGGTGCCGACGGATCCCCCGCCGACTGGACCATGCTCGTCATGCCGGTCCTGGCCCTGGTCATCCCGCAGACCGGCTGGAACACCCGCATCGTGCGAGGGGCGCTGGCCGACCAGGCCCGTACGCCCCACGTGGAGGCCGCCCACCTCGACGGACTCCCGGTTCACCGGGTGGTGCTGCGCCACGCCCTGCCCGGCGCCGTACCTGCCATCGCCACCGGCATGGCGACATCCACCGGCATGCTCCTCGGAGGTGCCGTGGTGGTGGAGACGCTCTTCAACTACCCCGGAATCGGCAGTGTCCTGGCCGGCGCCGTCGCCTCCCGCGACACCCCGCTCATCGCCGGAGTCGTCGTCTGCGCCGGCGCCGCCATCAGCCTCGTCCTGCTCGCCGCCGACCTCGTACGCGCCCGCACCCTGGGAGACCGCCCATGACCGCCGGCACCCTTGCAGACGCACCCGCCAAGGCCGGCACCCGCCGCTTCCGGCCCGCCCTCGTCCCCGCCCTGGTACTGATCGCCCTCGCGGTGGCCGGACCCCTGCTCGCCGCCCACCCCCTCGACGCCCCCGTGTACGCCCCGTACGCCACCGCGGGCGACGACGGCCCGCTCGGCGGCGACCAGCTCGGACGCGATGTCCTGTCCCGGCTCCTGCACGGCGGCACCATACTGATCGGCAGTGCCGCCCTCGTGTCCGTACTGGTGACCCTGGCCGGCGTGGTCATCGGCTGCTTCGCCGTCCTGCACCCCGTCCTCGGCCGCACCGTGGAACGCGCCGCCGACGTCTCGATCCTCCTGCCGCCCGTCCTCGGCATCATGCTCATCGCCCTCGCCTGGCCCGGCGGCGGGCGCTGGGCCGTCACAGGCGCCGCCATCGTCCTCGGCACCCCCTACGCCGTACGCATCGTCGCCGCGTCCGCGGCCCCGCTGGCCGGCGCCGGATACGTGGAAGCAGCCCTCGCCCGTGGGGAAAGCCTGCGCCACATCGCGCTGCGGGAGATCCTGCCCAACCTGCGCTCCACCGTCGCCGCGCTGTTCGGCCTGCGCTTCGTAGAAGCCGTGTACGTCATCTCCATGGCCGCCTTCCTCCAGATCGGCCCCCAACCCCCGGCCGCGGACTGGGCGTTGATGATCCGCGAGAATGCCCCGGGCATCCTCCTCAACCCCTGGGCCGTCATCGCCCCCAGCCTGGCCATCGCCGCCCTCGCCATCAGCGTCAACCTCGCCTGTACCTCCCTCGCGCCCCGCTCCGTACGCAAGGCGGTCACCACCTCATGAACACCCCCGCACAGCAGGCCGCCACTGCCGGAACCGGCGAGGCCACCGGTGTGCACACACGGCTGGCCGCCGCCACCGGGCTCGAAATCCGCATCCCCGCCGGGCCTGTCCTGCTGCGGGCGGCCACCCTGACGGTCACGGCGGGCCGGATCACCGCCCTCACCGGCACCTCGGGCTCCGGCAAGACCACCCTGTTGCGCGCCCTGACCGGACACCTCCCCGACGGCGCCTGCGTCACCGGCGGCACGCTCACCGTCCTCGGACACGACCCGACGGCCCTGACCGCCGAGGAACTGCGCCTGCTGCGCCGCACCCGCCTCGCCTACGTCGGCCAGGACCCCGGCTCCGCCCTCAACCCCCGGATGAAGGTGCGCGACCTCGTCGCCGAGACGGCACCCGGCCGCCTCGACCGCAAGGCCGTCCTGGAACTCCTGCGCGAAGTCCGGCTCCCCGTCGACGACGGCCTGCCCGACCGGCGGCCCACCGCACTGTCCGGCGGGCAGCAACGCCGTGTCGCGCTCGCCCGCGCGCTGGCCCGTAGCCCGGAGATCCTGCTGCTGGACGAGCCCACCGCCGGTCTCGACTCGGCGCTGCGCGACGAGATGGCCGGGCTCTTGCGCCATCTCGCCTCCGGCCACGGCCTGGCCATCGTGATGGCGTGCCACGACCCCGAACTCGTCGCCGCCTGCGCGGACGACACGGCATCGCTCAGCGCACCCTCCGTCCCCCGTCCTCGCAGGCCCCGCGACACCGGCGACGAGAACGAGGGCAGGCCCGACCCGCAGTCGGCGCCGGCGGCCGCAGGCCTCACCGCGCACGCCGTCGACGTCGCCTTCCGCAGCCGCGCAGGTGTCCAGCAGGCACTGTCCGGAGTCGACTTCACCGCAGAGCCGGGGAGCCGCACCGCGATCGTGGGCCCCTCGGGCTCGGGCAAGACCACCCTGCTGCGGGTCCTGGCCGGACTGCACCGGGCCGACCGCGCCACCCTCACCCTTGACGGAGACCCGCTGGCCCCACACGCACGCAAGCGCCACCGCGCCCAGCAGCGCCGCATCCAACTCGTTCCCCAGAACCCCCTCGACGCGCTGAACCCCTCACGCACCGTCCGCGCCCAACTCGATCGCCCCCTGCGCCTGCACACCGACCTCACCGCAGCCGGCCGCACCGCCCGGATCGCGGAACTCCTCGAACAGGTGGGGCTGCCGACCGGCTTCCAGGCCCGCCATCCGACGGAACTCTCCGGCGGCCAGCGCCAGCGCGTCTCCATCGCCCGCGCCCTGGCCACCGCGCCCGACGTCCTGCTGTGCGACGAGATCACCTCGGCACTCGACCCCGGGACGGCGACGTCCGTGATGGACCTCTTGACCCGCTTGAACACAGAGCAGCGGATGACGGTCGTGCTCGTCTCCCACGAACTGCACCTGGTCGCCGCCTACACCGACACGGTCCACCTGCTCCACGGAGGCCGCCTCACCGCGTACGGCCCCACCCGCGAGCTGTTGCCGACAGCCTGACCCTGGTCAGGGCGCCCTGCTCCGGGCGACTTCGGTCCTGGTGTGCAGGGCGTCGGCCCGGCCGGCAGGACGCACCCGGCGGTGACGAGCAGGCCGCCGCGGAGGGCGCGGGAGGGCACAGGGCGTCCGACCCGGTCAGCGGTTGGTGTTGAGGAACCCGATCGCGACGGCGCCCCACCAGCAGGCTTGGGACAGGAGCGCCGTGGCGCCACCCCAGGCCATCAGCCCGCGACCGACCGGCCCGGTGGCTTCGGCGAGGCGGCGGCCGAGAAGGCCCGCCTGGAGACCGTTGAGGGTGAGCAGGCCCACCAGCGCGATCTTCGCCTGGGTCAGCAGGGAATGGAGGTCCGGGTGGAGCATGAGCCCGCTCACGACCAGGCCGCCCAGTCCGGCCCAGATCGGGACGTGGAGCCGGGACGTGGCGGAGATGACCTCGTCGAGTGAGCAGCGGCCGGTGGCCCACAGCAGGCCGTGGTAGTCGGCGGCGAGCACCGCGCCGAAGCCGAGTATCAGCGAGGCGAGGTGGACGAAGAGCACGGTGGTGTGCAGTGTCTGGTCGGTGCGCACGTGGACGGAGAACCACAACCCTGCCGTCAGAACCAACATCGCCACCAGGCCGGCTGCTGCCACGGTCCACCACGAGTCGTACAGACCCAGGGGACGGGAAGGCGTTCTGGCAGGCACCGAGGCGGCAGCGGGCGACAGCATGGGAGGACTCCGAGGGCGGGTATGACGGTGGGCTTGCACAAACCCACGTAGAGGCGAGGTAAGGCTTACCTAAATCTCGCCTGGCGTCAATGCGGGCTCACAGCTCGGACACGGACGGCCCCGGACCCTGCGCAAGCGCGCAGCCACGCAGGCCCACTCCGAAGCACACTGGCCGGCGACCTGCACGCCGCCCCCGATCCTCCGGCTCCCGGCTGGGGCGGGATGCGGCTTACATCTGCCTCATCCCTGGATGTCCGGCTTTCGCGGCAGTACGCTTCCGCGCCCGTATCCGAGTTGTCTGTCCGATGCCCGCTGAGCGTTGATCGAGCCCGGGCAGAGGGAGGACCCGGAACTGCGGGTCGCGGGAGCGAGACCGGCGCAGGCGGCGACGTGGCCGGCGGTGACTCAGGCGTAGCTGAGGACCACCAGCAGCGCCGTGCACTCCGCGAGGAGCTGCGCGGCGAGCGCGACCTGTCGTACGCGCAGAGCGGGCGCCGCCAAGGCGACCACGAACATCACGGCGCCGATGCCGACGCCCCAAGCGAACACCCACCCGGGCAGCCCCTCGGCGCACTGCTCCCCGGACGTCGCGCAGCCCGACGGCCGATAGAACGTCAGGGTCACCATGACTGCCGCCAAGACAGCTGGGATGAAGAGTGCGGCCGACAAGCCGGCCCAGAAGCGAGAACGGTCTCTACTTGTGGCCATCGCCTGGGCCGGGGTCGTCGCAGAAGGAGAGGCTGGGTTCATGCCCTGATCCAACACGGTCAGCAGGTCTGTCACACCCGTCTGCCTACTCACCGGCAGGTGCGCACCGTACTCAGACCCCGGGCTCCAGGGCGTCGTCGCGCTGGTGGACCGGCAGGTGGTCTGAGGGACAGGCCGGCTGCCGCTCCCTGCTCGCAGCCCCAACCCGGTTGCCCCCGATCTGCACGCAACGACCGGGCTCCCGCGCGCTGGTGTCGTCCCGTCACCTCGTTCGTGGATTCGGGCACCCGAGGCGTACGTCGGCACTTCGGTGTGCCGCACGTCGCGGCACGGACGGAAGCGGGACGGGCGGAAGCGGGACGGGAGATGCCTTCCCGCGGTGCATCAGGCGTGCGTCGCGGCGCCCCGCACACGCGGCAGCGCCGCACCGTCCAGCGGACCCGAATGACCCGAAGAGGCCCTCTTGACCGTGAAGTGCACCTGAAGTACGCCCGTCCACACGAGCGCCGAACCCAGCAGGTGGAGCATCACGACCAGCGAGGGCAGGGCCGTCAGCGACTGCACGATCCCCACGAGGCCCTGACCCAGGAGCACGGCGAGGAAAACGGCGGCCTTGCGGCGCGCGGCACCAAAGCCGTCCCGGCGCAGCGCGGACAGCAGCACTGCGGCCAGGGTCAGGACCGCCCCGGCCAGCACGCTGTGGACGACCGTCACGGCCGTCCAGTTGAACGGCATGCGCGCCACGTCGGAGGAGTCACCCGCGTGCGGTCCGGAACCGGTGGCGAGCGTACCCACGACGACCAGCAGGGACGTCACCGCGACCAGGGCCGCCGACAGCGACCGGATCCGCGCCGCGGGCCGCGGCGCGAGCGGGGCCGGCACGCAGGGCCGGCCGCTCTCGCCGCCCTGGCTGCTCTCGTCACCTTCGCCCACCGCGCCACCCTCAGCACCGCCGGCACCGGCATCGGCGTACGCCGCGTGCCACGTGTACACCGCGGCGGTGAGCAGCAGTGTGGCGGCGAGGAAGTGCGCGGCGACGATGTACGGGCTCAGTCGCATCCATACGGTCACTCCGCCGACGACCGCGTTCAGCACGACGATCCAGAACTGCGCCCAGCCTCCGCGCAGCACCGCGGGCATCGGCTTTTCCTGGAGGCGTGCGGTGACGATGACCCAGCCCACCACCGCGCACAGCGCCCCGGTCAGGAGCCGGTTCCCGAATTCGATGGCGCCGTGCACTCCCATTTCCGCAGTGGGGGCCAGCGTCTCTCCCGTACACATGGGCCAATCGGTGCAGCCGAGACCGGAGCCGGTGACGCGGACGATTCCACCGGTCACGATGATCGCGATACTCGCCACGACCGAACCCAGGGCGGCCAGTCTGACGCTTCTCGCGCCGAGCGAGTACCTGTCGGCAAGCCAGGAGAGGGGAGTTCGCACGATCGGCCTTCCTGTATTTCGCTTTTACGTGCCGTGGCGCGGAACCCCAGCCTACGCCGCGCGTTCACCCCGGCCTGACGGGGCGTCGCACGATAGGGAGCGGAAGAACGGGCGGAAACCCCGCGCGAGGCGGCGCGGGTGGAGGAGGGCTTCGCCGCCGCGCTCGTGTTCGCAGACCGTGTTCGGCCGGATCCGGCCACGGTTCGCGAAGATCCAGCGAGGTGTTCCGGTGGCCGGTAATTTCGGTCTGGCGTGAGACTTCCGATCAGCCGTTCGAGAAGTGCGACTTCATCATGCGCGGAGTGCGAGGATCGATGGTGTTGACGGCGGTCTCGGGATCGGCCTCGGGGCATGACCCCGGAATCCTGCTCTTTGTCATCCTGTTCGGCTTCATCGCCCTCGCCGTTTGCGGCGGGTACCTCGTCGTCGCAACCACCCGGCGCGGCAACCGGGCCGGCACGGCCTGGGGCCAGTGGCGGGACGTGGCCCTGGTCTGCGGGTGCGGAGCTCTCGCCTTCTACCTGTGGGGATGCCTGCACCTCTTGTTCCTGGACGAGACACGCCAGTTCGATGCCTGCCTGGAAGCGGGCGGGCCGCAGAAAGTGGCGCGCGTGGACGCGTTCGAGGGGGACTTCGTCCCCTTGCGCCTGCTGTGCCGCATCGACGAGGGCGGCAGCTACTCCGCGGGCGTACCGGGCTATGTCAATCCACTCGTCGCCGTCCTGTCCATCGGCGCCGTGGCCACGGGCGCTCTCGCCACGGTCCAACGTACTCAGCTCAAGAAGAAGCCCTCGATGACGGAAAGTGGGCGCTGAGCCGGGCCTATCGCGTGGTTCCGTCCCCGGGGGAAGGACGTGGCGCTACTGGGTGAAACTGGGGCTGTGTAACGGGTGAGGCGCTGCGTGACGTAGTCTGGGGCTCATCGACGCGGGGTGGAGCAGCTCGGTAGCTCGCTGGGCTCATAACCCAGAGGTCGCAGGTTCAAATCCTGTCCCCGCTACCAACGCACCGGCCCCCTCGGCATCACGCCGAGGGGGCCGGAAGCATGTGGGCGTAGGTGAGGGAGTCGCCGGCCCCAGCCCATCCGCCGTAGAGCGGCCGCGAAGTCCGGTACCTCGTGGTGCAGTTGCCGGGCGCGGCGCGGTGTGCGGGAGTGCTGCGGGCTACGAGGGGGGCCGCGGAGCCGTGGGGCACCAGCCGCGTTCGAGTGCCTCCACGAGTTCCTCGGCGCGGGGCCACGGACCGTGTCCGGAGGCGGGGTTGAGGTGTCCGACGGGGCCGAGTTCCACCAGGCGGCTCCCCCATTCCCGCGCGGGTGCGGCGACGCGCCCGGCGGATCCCAAGGGATCGTTCGAGCTGGCCGCGACGATGCTGGGGAAGGGCAGCGGTTTCCGGGGCACCGGTGTCCAGCCGTGCATCGCCAGCTCGTCGGGGGAGGGGTAGCCGTCCGGCAGCGGCGTCCCGAAATCCGGGGGAGTGGCCAGCAGGGCGCCCCGGACGTCCGCGTCGTGCCACTGGGCCCACTGCACCGTGGTCATGACGCCCGCACTGTGGGCGACGATGATCACGGGCCCGGTGGCCTGCACCATCACCTCGACCACGTTGGCGACGTGGGCGTCGCGGCTGAGCCGGTTGTGCACCAGCGGGGGAACGGTGCGGACGGTGCGGCCCGCATCGCCGAGCCGCTTGGCCAGAACGGTCTGCCAGTGGTCCTGGACGTGTTCCCGCATGCCGGGAACGATCACGATCGTCGCCGCCCTGGTCCCGGTCATGAAGACGCCTCCGGTTCCTCGGCCTCCGCCGTCGCGGCGGGCGCGGTGAGGCGGTCGAGATCGTGTGCGTACCGGCGGCGGCCGATCAGGAAGGCCGCGGTGGCCGCGATCGCCGCGAGCGGGACGAGTCGGAGCGCGCCGAGCAGACCGAGCCGGTCCGCGAGCATGCCGGTGACGGCGGGGCCGGGGGCCAGTCCGAGCAGGCTCTGGGCCAGTGTGAGCGTGGCGAATGCCGTCGCGGCAACGGCCGCGGGAGTCAGGTTCGCCACCATGGCGGCTCCGGGCCCGGCCGTACCCGCGCACAGCAGGGCTCCCAGCGCCAGCACCAGCAGCTGCACCGGGCCGGCGGGCAGGCGGAACGCGGTCATCAGCAGTACGAGGGAGCCCACGCTGCAGCAGATGGCGACGGACCACTCGCGCATCGGGTCGCGCCGGCTGAACCGGTCCGAGGCGAGATCTCGATCGTGATGCGTCCGGAGGCGACGTGACCGAACAGTTCACCTGCAAGGGCGTCGCGCTCCGCCGGTTCGGCGATGTAGTCGGCCAGCGCCGGACGGGTGACGAAGAGCGAACCGTTCACGGCGAGCTGCATGGCGTTGATCGGTGGCACCGGACCGGAGGCCGTGCCGAAGCAGACCAGCAGTCCGCGGCGCGACAGCGAAGCCAGCGAGCCGGCGAAGGTGTCCTTGCCGACACTGTCGAAGACGACCGGCACACCGGCGCCGTCGGTCAGTTCGCGCACCCGCTCGGCCACGTCCTCGCGCCGGTAGTGGATGATGTGCTCGCAGCCGTGTGCGCGTGCGAGCTCCGCCTTCTCCTCGCTGGACACCGTTCCGATCACGGTGACGCCGAGGAGCCTGGCCCACTGGCTGACGATCAGGCCGACACCGCCCGCCGCCGCGTGGAGCAGTACGGTGTCACCGGCCTTCAAGGGGTGGATCCGGCGCATCAGATACGCCGAGGTGAGGCCGCGCATGGTCATGGCGGCGGCGGTCTCGAAGCCGATCTCGTCCGGCAGCTTGATCAGGTGCGAGGCGGGCATGACCCGCTCCGTGCTGTACGCCCCCAGCGGGCTGCCGGTGTAGGTGACACGATCGCCTTCGGCGACGTGGGTGACGCCCTCGCCGACGGCCTCGACCACTCCTGAGGCCTCGACGCCGATGCCGTCGGGCAGCCGGACCGGGTAGAGACCCGTACGGAAGTACGTGTCGGCGAAATTGAGGCCGACGGCGACGTGCCGGAGGCGCACTTCGCCCGGACCCGGGTCACCGACGGTGGCCCTTTCCCAGGTCAGGACGTCGGGTCCACCGGTTTCGTAGAAGCGGACGGCGTGGGGCACGGGGTTGCTCCGATTGCTCGTGTGTGGGGGCTCGTGCGCGGCGGGCGCGGCGACGGGGGCCGGGGCAGGTCAGCTCTTGAGGTCGCGCAGCATGAAGCCGCGCTGCCCGGGCCTGCGGTTCGGGACCATGCCGAGCCGGTCGATGGTCTCGTCGGCGTCGGGGTAGTACTCGCCGATCTTGTAGATCTTCTTGGCCTCCGGGCCGGTCGCGATGTCGCGTCCGAGGGTGTTCGCGATCCGGACCATCTGCTCGACCTGCTCGACGGAGGACATCCGCTCGCCCTTGCGCCGCCACAGGTTGTCCTCGTTGCCCACGCGGACGTGCACGCCGAGGGCGATGGCGATCGCGTTCATCGGCGCCACGGCGCGCATGGAGCTCTCGATGGTGAGGACCGCGCCGTCCGGTACGCGGCGGATGAACTCGATCAGGTCGGAGGGGTGCCGCCCGGCGAAACCGCCGCCGATCGCGACGTAGTTGAGGACCAGGGGGCCGGTGTACATGCCGGCGCGGATGAGCCGCTCGACGGTCTCGAGCTGGGCGATGGTGGCGAGCTGGAAGTGCGGCTGGACGCCGTTCGCGTGCAGGCGCTTCAGGTGCTCGAGGTAGAACTCGGGACCGGCCTCGACGACCATGTCCCGGTAGGCCCGGTAGTACTCCGGCTTCGCGATCGAGGTGCCCTCCAGGTCCTCGTCGGTCATGATCTCGACGATGTTCATCTGGCTGGTGTTGATCGCGATGGTCACCTGGTCCGGCGCCGGCGTGAGGTCGGCCAAGAGGTGCCGGGTGTCGTAGGAGAGCCACTTGGCGTCGCCGCCCTCGCCCTCGGGGGCGAAGGAGATCGAGCCGCCGATCTGCAGGACCATGTCCGGCACTGCCTCGCGCAGTCGGCCCATCAGCTCGTTGAACATGGACATCCGCTTGGAGCCCTTGCCGTCGAGTTCGCGCACGTGGATGTGGAGCACCGTGGCGCCGGCGTCGTAGCAGTCGACGGCCGCCTGGACGTGCTCGTCCATGGTCAGGGGCAGGTCGTCGGCGTCGCCGGGCAGCCACTCCGGCCCGTACGGGGCGGCCTGGATGACGAGCTTCTCCTGGTTCTCGGGGAAGAGCGAGTCGTCGTGAAAATGCACGGTCCTTCTCCTTCGCGTACGGGTGATCACCGGCCCTGGCAGTCGGTACCTGCGGAGTCGGAGCTTCTGGACGGCAGGGACCGGCGCGGGGGCGGGTCGGGGAGAACATCGGGCGCGGGGGCCCGGGTGTGTTCGGCTGGTCCGGAGGCGAGCGAGCCGTAGGGGAACGGCCCGTCTCACCTCCGGCAGCCGACCGCCTTGAGCGGTGCAGCCAAGGTAGGACCGGGTGGGTACGGCTGCTTGACCCGTGGTGACGGGCGACTTGTCATTTGGGGACAGGAGTCGTTCGGGGACAAGCGTGAGCGGCGGTCGAGGCGCCTTTCGCGCTGCGTGCTGCCCTGGGCGTCAGCCCAGGCCCCCGTGCTGCTCCTGGCCCCTTTCCTTGCGCCACTGCCTCGGACTGCACCCGAACTGTTCGTGGAACCACCGGGAGAACGCGCTCAGGGAGGAGAAGCCCAGGAGGTCGGAGATCTCCGTCAGCGAGCGGCGGGGATGGGCCACGAACTGCTCCGCGAGCCGCATCCGCGTGGCGTTGAGCAGCGAGGAGAACGTCTCTCCCGAGTGGGCAAGATGACGGTGGACGGTGCGCCGGTCGACGCCGAGGCTGCGGGCGACCTGTTCGATCGAGCATCGGCCGGTGGGCAGCAGGGCCTCGATGAGTTCGCGCACCCGGTCCGCCACCGAGGTGTCCCTGGGAGTGGCGGCGATGGCGTCGAAGTACTGCCGGGCGTAGTTCCGGAGCTGCGGGTCCGCCATGGCGTTGGGGGCGTCGAGGTCGTCGGCGTAGAAGACGATGCCGTTGAACTCGCGGTCGAACTCGATCCCGGGGCCGAACAGGCTGCGGTGCCTGCGGGAGTCCGCCGGAGGGCCGTGGGTGAACCACACCGAGAGGGGCTGCCACCGCGTGTCGAGGAATCCTCGCAGGATGCGGGAGAAGGCACCCACAACCAGTTCCGTGGCCTGTCGGGCCGGCACCGCCTCGCCGACCCTGAGGTCCACCTTGATGGTGGCCAGGCCGTTCCCCTCGGACAGGCGCGTGTGCAGGAGCTCGTTGTACATGTGCTCGTGGCGCAGCAGCAGCGCCAGCGCACTGCGTACGTCGGGTTCCTCGCGGACGACCAGGCTGATGGGGCCGAGGTTGGAGAAGCGGCGCAGCTCGGCCATGCGCAAGCCGAAGTCGTCGTGGTGCGAGCAGGCCGCGGAGAGCTCCAGGAGGCGGACGGCGGCCGGGCCGGAGATCCACCGGTCCTGGACGGCGAGGTCCGCGGTGTCCAGACCCACGCTCTTCATCAGCGCGCGCGGGTCGACGCCGAGGGAGCGGCTCAGCTCGACGTAGCCGTTCAGCGCTGCGGTGCGGACGAGGGGCCTCATCGGAATGCTCCAGGTGTTCGGTCCCCAGAAGTTAAGTTTCTCGTCCCCGCACGTCAAGCATCGGGACCGTGCCCGCCCTAGCATCCCCTCAGCGCGGCCTTCCGGCGAACGGTGTACGGAGCCCCCGGAGCACTGGCGTCCGGACGGGAGTGCACGCGCCTGCCCGGAGTTCGAGGACGCCTACAACGGATGAGACCAACAGAAGGAAAGGGAGACTGCCGGCATGACCAACCTCGCCGCATTTCTGGTGAACTCCGCGGCGGCCCGCCGCCACCAGGTCGCCGTACGCCACGACGACACCCTCCTCACCTACGCCGAACTGGACGACGCGAGTGCCAGGTTCGCCGCGGTGCTGCAGGGCCGCGGCGTGCGGCCGGGTGACCGCGTGGCGATGACCGTGCCCAACGTGCCGCTGTTCCCGGTCGTCTATTACGGGATCCTGCGGGCCGGGGGTGTGGTCGTGCCGATGAACCCCCTGCTCAAGTCCCGGGAGGTGGCGTACGTCCTGCGTGACTCCGGGGCCCGCCTCGCAGTGGCGTTCCCGCTGTTCGCGCAGGAGGTCGCGAGCGCCGCCGCCGAGCTGGGGACCGAGTGCCTGGTGATGGAGCCCCCGGCGTTCCACGACCTGCTCACGGCCGCCGAACCGCTGTCCGGCATCGTCGACCGGGAGGACGGGGACCCTGCGCTGATCCTCTACACCTCGGGCACCACCGGCACGCCCAAGGGAGCCGAGCTGACGCACGGCAACCTGGTCTCGAACACGGCGACCACCGCCGAGACCCTGATCCAAGTCGGCCCCGACGACACCCTGTTCGGCGGCCTGCCGCTGTTCCACGCGTTCGGGCAGACCTGTGCCCTCAACGCGTCCGTGGCCGCGGGGGCGACGCTGACCCTGCTGCCGCGGTTCGATCCGCAGAGGGCGCTGGAGGTCATGCACCGTGACGGGGTCACCGTGTTCCTCGGCGTACCCACGATGTACTCGGCGCTCCTCCACGCCGAACTCCCCGACGGCTTCGACGCCTCCCGGCTGCGCCTCGCCGTCTCGGGCGGTGCCGCGATTCCCGTCGAGGTGCTGCAAGGATTCGAGCGGCGCTTCGACGCCACGGTGCTGGAGGGCTACGGCCTCTCCGAGACGTCGCCGGTGGCCTCCTTCAACCACCCGGACCGCCCGCGCAAGGCCGGCTCCATCGGGGTTCCGATCCGCGGGGTCGAGATGAAGCTCGTCGCCGACGACGGCTCCGAGGCAGGCCCGGGCGAGGTCGGCGAGATCGCGATCCGCGGCGAGAACGTGATGAACGGCTACTTCAACCGCCCGAAGGAGACCGCGGAGGCCGTACACGACGGTTGGTTCCACACCGGCGACCTGGCCCGCGTCGACGAGGAGGGGTTCTACTTCATCGTCGACCGCAAGAAGGACCTGATCATCCGTGCCGGCTACAACGTGTACCCGCGGGAGGTCGAGGAAGTCCTGTACGAGCACCCCGCCGTGGCCGAGGCCGCAGTGGTCGGCGTGCCGCACGAGGTGCACGGGGAGGAGGTCGCCGCGGTGATCGCCCTGCGCGAGGGCGCCGACGCGACGGCCGAGGAGATCCGAACGTACGTCAAGGAGCGGGTGGCGGCGTACAAGTACCCGCGGATCGTCACCTTCACGGCCGAACTCCCCAAGGGCCCCACGGGGAAGATCCTCAAGCGCGAGATCGTCGTCACGCCCTCCTGAGGAGGCGCAGCACGTGCTCCACAACCTTCCGGACCAGGGCCCGGACGCCCACTCGGTTCAAAGCCCCGACAACGCGGCGAGGTGCGGCACCAGACGCCGCGGGCCAGGCAGGACCACCGCGATCGTCAACGGCCGTGCTCAGGCAGGGGCCTCGACGCATGCGCCCGCTACCTCGGAGCTCTCCACGACCGCGACATCGCCATGGACGCCGTCCTCGACGCGCTGCGTTCAGACCAACCTGACCTTCCCGACGTCGACGAGAAGACAGGCCGCTTCATCACCCTGGCCCGCGAGGTCCACCTAGCCTGAGCCACATCCCTCGAAAGGCCGGCACCCCTCGCGGATGTCGCGGAACGCGTTCACGCTCCAGCCCCCAGACCGTTGAGCTGATGCAGGTCGAAGTCGGGCCGGGCTCAGGCGCCGGTTTCGAGGATGCGCTTGAGGGTGGCGAGTTCGGTGTCGACGAGGGCGGTCTGCTCGTCGAAGAAGGCGTCGGTGAAGGCTGGCGGCTGGAAGAAGGTGATCATGAATTCGGCGCCGGTGCCGTTCGCGACGACACGGGCGGGGACCTGCCAGGATGCCTGCTTCTCGACGTAGTCGTGGTCGAGGACGCCCAGTTCGGCGTTGCCGCGGATGCGGAGTCTGGCGGGTCCGTGTGGGGTGGTCATGAGCCACCAGTCCGGCTCGTCGGTGGGCTCGATCGCGTTGACGTTGACGATCGCCCAGGCCGGCCAGTTGGCCGCGTCGGCGAGGAAGGCGAAGACGTCGGCGACGGGACGCTCGATGGTGACGGTCTTGGTGACCGAGCGGGCGGTGGCGGGGGTGGTGCTCATGGTGGCGCCTTCAGGGGGTTGGGGGCGGAGTGGGATGGGGGTGGGCTTCACCGAGCAGGCGGCGCATCCACTCCTCCAGCTGGTGGCGCTGGGCCGCGTCGAGGCCGCCGAAGAAGTGGGCATCGTTGTGGTCGGCGATCTCGGCCAGTCGGGGGGTCAGGTCGCGGCCGGCGTCGGTGAGTGTCAGTCGCAGCGTCCTGCGGGATGTGGGGTCCGGCTCGCGGGTCATCAGCCCCTTGGCTGCCAGACGGTCGACGAGACGGGAGACCGCGCCGGCATCGATGTCCAGATATCTGGCCACCTCTCGGGTGGTGGCGGCGTCACCGCGATGCACGGTGATGAGGACCGCCCACTGGGAGACGGTCACGCCGTGCTCGGCGAGTTCTCGTTCGAAGCGGCCGTGGACCTCGTCGGAGAGCCGGCGGAGCCAGTAACCGAGATGATCACGCAGGCCACTACTGGAAGCTGTCACCTTTCCAGCTTGCATGTCGCGACAAATGTTGTCAAGACAACACTATGCCGCGGGCCGCGGGCCGCGTCCTGTACCGCTTCGTGCCGCGGACGATCGTGGCGCTCCCCTCGTGGCGCGTGGCAGACCGTGCCATCCTGATCAGTTTTTCAGGCAATCCAGCTCCGCGCACGGCGTGCGGTAGGAGGCTCCCCACGTGCTCTCGTCGACGTTGACGTTTGCGGAAGCCGGATCGGTGATCCCGACGCCGGACTTCTCGACCGTACGGACCAGCTTCTTCACGGTCCTGGGCTTCCTGGTGAGGTACTTGACGGTGCGCGGGCTGTCGGCGTCGGTGTCGGTGGTGATGCTTGCGGTTGTCGTGGTGGGAGCGGCGAAAGCGGTGGAGGAGAGCGAGACGGCTCCGCCGGCCAGGAGGGCGGCGATGAGCAGGGGGGCGACACGTCGGGTCCGGGTGGCGGTCATGGGGAACGGCTCCTCAGGAGAGGTCGTGGAGTTCGGAGGGACGGGTTGCCCACCTGGCGGCGTTGGCTGTGACTCCATTGCGCCCCACACAGGGCCTGCGGTCACGGCACGGAAAGTCGGGGCTTGACACACCGGCCCACCCGGTAGTCACTCGTCGGGGGCGGTCGCCTGCGCTTCCCCCGCGTTCGTAGCACGCGGGGAAGCGCAGGCCGCGCCGGGCCGGCCCGTGTACACCTGGAGGGACGCGCCCGGACCGCGGGCGGGCGGGCACCTCACCCGGCTCCTCGACGCGGGGATCTGCGTGACGGCGCGGCATGGGCGGCACGGCTACGGGCGCATCGCCGACGCCGCCACTGCCCGCTTCGTGGACGGACTGGCCTCCTCCGCCGCCCCGGGTCGGGACGCGGCGCACACCCTGCCGGTGGTCGCCGCGCCCGCACAGCGCCCGGTGGACGCCGCTCCAGCAGCCGCCCCGTCAGCCGCCCACGTAGACGTCCTCCACGTAGCGGCCGTCCGCCACCAGCCCCCGGAGCCACTCCGAGGCCGTCGACCCGTCCTTCCCGCTGTACCGGACGTACAGCTGCCGGAAGGCCTCGCGGACGCCCGGCGCCATGCGGGAGCCGTCCCCGCAGACGTGGATGCGGGCGCCCGCCTCGGTCAGCCGCCAGACCTCCTCACCCTCCGCCTCGATCCGGTGCTGCACGAAGCGGACCTCGCCTTCGGGCGCCAGCGAGAAGGCGGGGCGCATGGACACGGCGCCCTCGCGGTCGGCGTCCTCCAGCTCCGCCCGGTGGAGGTAGTCCACATCCGGGTGGTCGCAGCCGAAGTAGCACAGCGCGGGAGCCAGCTCGGCTCCCGACGCACGCAGCGCGCGACGGTCGGCGATGGCCCCCCGGAAGGGCGCGAGGCCGGTACCCGCGCCGATCATGATGACCGGCGTCCGCTCGTCATGCGGAATGCGGAAGGCCTCCCGGCACGGCTGTACGCGGGCGAGGATCGTGTCCCCGGGACGTACCCGGTGCAGGTACGAAGAGCCCACTCCGCGGAACACGCCGTCCCGGCTGGAGCGGTGGGGGGCTTCCAGGAGCGAGATCATCAGGTCGGCCTGCTCCGGACCTGCCGACGGGGACGAGGAGATGGAGTAGTGGCGGGGCCGCATCGGCTCCAGCAGTTCCAGCAGTACGGGCCACGGCAGCCGGCCCTGGAGCGCGGGGTGCTCCTCGAGGAGGTCCAGGAGGCTGCCCGGGCGGGCTCCGTCGGCCCCCGCGGCCCCTGCCGCGATCCGTTCCAGCGCGGCCTTCTCCGGCGGGCACGGGTGGTGCGCCGCGAGGACGGCCGCCTGCTCGGCCGTCACCGGGGCCTGGAGCTCGACGTACCGGGCGAGCAGTTCCCGTACGGTGACGGGGCGGTCGAGCGGCAGGGTGCCCCGGCCGGCCCGGCGGGTCCGGATGTTCAGCACGGAGCCCAGGTCGACACCCAGCACCCGGGCTGCCCGCTCCACCTGGTCGGGGTCGTTGGCGGGGAGGACGGCGAGGTGGTCGGCGGTGCGGTAGGGGACCCCTTCGGGAAGCCTGACGCGCAGGAAGCGCTTCGACCTGCCCGCCGGGTGGCCGAGGTCGGCGAGGTCCCCGGTGTGCGTCACCGTCATCGGCCGGAGGTCGTGTCGCCGGGCCAGTGCGTCGAGCGGCCCACCCGTGATCTCGACGACGTCGTACGCCGGGCCGCCGGGCGACTCGGACTCCCGGGAGGGGGCCACGGACGCCGGGTCGCCGTAGCGCTCCAGCAGCGTACGGCGCAGGGCGGCGGTGAAACCGCGCACCGCTCCCGCGAGGTCCCCGGAGGCGTCGGCCTCGGCACGGTCCAGCAGCCGGGCCGCACCCGCCGAGGCGAGGCGGCCGTCGATGAGCGCGGGTACCTGCTGGTAGGTGGCGGCCCAGTTGCGGTCCCCGACGCCCAGGACGGCATAGTGCACGCCTTCCGCGGCGCCGGGGCCCGCCTGCGTCAGCCAGGAGACGAATCCGGCCGCGTCGTCGGTGGGCCGGCCGTTGTACGACGCGGCGACGACGACCAGCGGCCCGTCCGTCGGCAGCCCGCCGTCACGGTGGTCGTCGAGTGGCGCGACACGGGTCTCGAAGCCCAGGCCCGCTGCCATCTCGGCCAGGTCTTCCGCGTACGTGCGGCACGTGCCGAAGTTGGAACCGTGCAGCAGCGTCAGCGTCGTACCGGGAACGGCCCGGGTGGGGGAGGCCCCCGTGGCCGGCGCCTCCGTGTCTTCCCCCCGGCCGGCCGGGAGGACCGCCCCGAGGGCCGCACGGTTGCGGGCCCGGTCGGCCGGGGTGCGCCGGCCCAGGGCCAGCGTGAACCCGTCGGGCTTGAGCGTGAGCGTCTCCTTGATGCGCAGCTCGTAACGCCCCTGGTCGATGAAGCGATAGCGGTGCACCAGCATGCCCAGCAGCATCGTCGCCTCGTGGAGGGCGAACTGCCGCCCGATGCAGGCGCGTTCTCCCGTCCCGAACGGCTTGTACGCGTGGGGGGAACGGGCCGCCTCCGCCTCGGCGGCGAACCGGTCCGGGTCGAACTCCTCCACGTTGTCGCCCCACACCGGGTCGCGGTGCAGCATCGGCGTCAGCACCAGCATCCGCTGCCCGGCCTTGACCGGGTAGCGGCCGCCGATCACGGTGTCGGCGCGCGCCTCACGTGCGAACGCGGCGGCGGTCGGCCACAGCCGCAGCGTCTCGCCCAGGACCTGGCGTACGTAGCGCAGCCTGCCGATGTCCTCGAAGGCGGGCTCGGGGTCCGGGTCCTCGCCCCACAGCGCGTCGGTCTCGGCCTGGGCCAGGTGCAGCACCGCCGGGTTCTTCAGGAGGTGGTACAGCGCGAACGAAAGGGCGCCCGAAGTCGTCTCGTGGCCCGCGATCAGGAACGTGATCACCTGGTTCCTGATGTTCTCCTCGTCGAGCACCTCGCCGGAGCCGGGGTGCGGGGAACCCAGCATCAGGCCCAGCAGATCGTCGGTCGAGGTGTCCCCGGAGGCCTTGCGCTGCTCGATCACCTCGTCGACGACCCGGGCCAGGTAGGCGGCGTCCGCGGCGAACGCCGCGTCCTCGGCGGTGTGGTCCGCGCCGGGCACCCGGCCGAGTTTGGCCTGGCTGTGGGCGAGGGCCCGGACGAGTGCCTGCACGAACGGGTGCGCCTGTTCACGCTCGAACGACGCGAAGTCGTAGCCGAAGCCGGACAGTCCGATGGTGTCCAGGGTCATCCGGGTCATGTCCTCGGCGACGTCCACCGGGGCCGACACGTCGGCGCCCGCGGCGAACCGCGCGTCCCAAGAACCGATGAGCCGCTTGGCGACCCGCAGCATGTGCGGGTGGTAGGTGCGCATCGAGGTGAGGGCGAAGGCCGGGAGCAGGATGTCGTGCGCCTTGGCCCAGTTGGGCTCGTCGTTGTACGCGGTGAACAGTCCGTCGGCGGCGACCTCGCGCACGTTCTCCAGCGCCGGGCCTATGCCCTTGACGAAGCGCTGCTCGTCGGAGAGTTCTTCCACCAGCGCCGCCGCGCTCACGAACACGGTCTCCCGGTCGTGGAAGCGCTGGACGAAGACCGGGCCGAGCCGGCGCGCGTGCCCCATGGCCGTCTGCAGGGGCGTGCTCGTCATCCCCGAGTCGCTCACGTCGACGACCGGCGGGTGCGCAGCGTCGTCTTCGAGGGGTCCGGTGCCGGTGGTGTGCGATTCACTCATGGCGTCTGCCTCTTCTGGTCACGTCATTGCCTGGACCCGTGCACCCGTCCACTGACCGGATGCCGTGTCGTGTCCACGGTGACGCGGCCGCCGGGGCGATCGCGTACGACGACTACCTATTCTTGTAGTGGTGTTTTCCGTTCCGGGCCTTGATCGGGGGCAGTTGGCCGTGGCAGAGGGAGAGTGCGTGACACAGCCGTCGGGGCATGCGTTGGACGAGGTGGCGGCGGCCTGGCGGTCACGTTTCGTCAGCCTGTTCGACAGGGCGCCCGTGGCACTGGCGATCAGCGATGCATACGGACTGATCCTCGGCGCGAACCCCGCGTTCGCCTCAGCATGGCAGCTCCAACCGGGAAAACTGGAAGGCCGCCGACTCCTCGACATCCTCACTCCGACCAACGAGCGGCAGCTGCGCAGACTGGACGAGGCCCTCCGCTCGCGCCGCAGGTCCCGCTACCCGGTCGAGGTGAGCTGGCGGGTCCGGGGAACGGCCCGCCACGGCCGGGTCACCGTCGAACCGGTCTCCGACCCGCAGGACGACATCCCCCGCCTGCTGGTCTCGCTGACCGAGGAAACGAGCGGAGGCCGCCCCGAGCTGCCACCGGAGGACCCGGCCGACGGCCTGAGCCCCCAGGAGGCGCGCATCCTGCCGCTCGTCGCGGCGGGGGCGTCGGGATCGGCCGTCGCCCGCGAGGTGGGCCTCACCGTCGACGGGGTCAACTACCACGTGACCCGCCTCTGCCGACGGCTCGGCGTACCCAACCGGCCCGCTCTGATCGCCCGCGCCTACGTCCTGGGCCTGCTGGACCCCACGGCGTGGCCTCCGCGGGTGGCGGCGGCCGGACCGGAGCGGCCCTGAGGCAGTGTTCCCGTACCCTGCCGCCGTGCACCTCAGGTGCCGGGGGCGCGGCCCTTGGGCTGGCGGGGTTCGGGGGAGTCGGGCGCGGGTGGGACGGGGAGTTCCGCCGGCGTGTCCACGGCGAGTGCGACCCGGTCGCCGTGGTGCGTCACGGTGAGGGGCCCTCCGGACAGGAGCGTGTAGCGGGCCGTCGACGGGCCGATGTCGATGCGGATCAGCCGCTCCTGGACACGGACGTTGAAGGCCAGCCGGGTCAGCGAGGGCGGCAGACGCGGCGCGAAGCGCACGGGGGCCGGCGGTTCCTCGGCCTGCGGGATCCCGGACGGCTGGTCCTGCGGGTGTGCGGCCGGAGCCTGATGGATGCGGCGCAGCCCACCGAAGCCCTGGACCAGGGCGATCCAGGTGCCGGCGAGCGAGGCCATGTGGAGGCCGTCCCGCGTGTTGTGTTCGAGGTCGTCCAGGTCCATCAGCGCCGCCTCGCGGGAATAGGCCCAGGCGAGGCGCAGGTGGCCGGTCTCGGCGGCGAGCACGGCCTGGCAGCAGGCGGAGAGGGAGGAGTCCCTGACCGTCAGCGGCTCGTAGTAGGCGAAGTTGCGGACCTTCTCCTCGGCGGTGAACTCGTCCGGGCACGTGAACATGGCCAGGACCAGATCCGCCTGCTTGACGACCTGCTTGCGGTACAGGTCGAAGTACGGGAAGTGCAGCAGCAGCGGGTACTGGTCCTCGGAGGTGCCGTCGAAGTCCCAGGGTTCCTGGTCGGTGAAGCCGTCGGCCTGCTCGTGCACCTGGAGCCGCGGGTTGTAGGGGAGGGACATCTGCGCGGCGGTGTTGCGCCAGTCCGCGATCTCCTCGGTGCCGACGCCGAGGTCCGGCGCCCGGTCCGGGTGGCGGGAGACGGCGTCCGCCGCGGCGAGGAGGTTCCGCCGGGCCATGGCGTTGGTGTAGAGGTTGTCCCGCGCGATGGCGCTGTACTCGTCGGGGCCGGTGACCCCGTCGATGTGGAAGACGCCGTCCGCGTCGAAGTGGCCGAGCGAGCGCCAGAGCCTGGCGGTGTGCACCAGCAGGTCGAGTCCGGGCCCGCGGTAGAACTCCCGGTCGCCGGTGGAGAACACGTACCGTTCGACGGCCGCGGCGATGTCGGCGTTGACGTGGAAGGCGACGGTCCCGGCGGGCCAGTAGCCGGAGCATTCGGCGCCGTTGATCGTACGCCAGGGGAAGGCCGCCCCCTCCAGGCCGAGTTGACGGGCGCGTTCCAGTGCGCGGGGAAGCGTGGAATGCCGCCATGCGAGTGCGGAGGCGACGGTGTACGGCGCGGTGTGCGTGAGGACGGGCAGGACGAAGGACTCGGTGTCCCAGAAGGCATGGCCGTCGTAGCCGGTGCCGGTGAGGCCCTTGGCCGGGATGGGGCGCCGCTCGCCGCGCGCGGAGGCCTGGTAGAGGTGGAAGAGGGCGAACCGAACGGCCTGCTGGACCTCTTCGTCGCCCTCCACCTCGACGTCGGCACAGGACCAGAACTCGTCCAGGCAGGCCCGCTGTGCGTCGAGCAACCCCTGCCAGCCGGTGGTGCGGGCCCCTGCCAGCCCGCCCTCCACCTGGTCGCGTACGGCGGGCAGGGAGCGCTGTGCCGACCAGCCGTAGGCCACGAACTTGACGAGTTCGAGCCGTTGCCCTGGTTCGAGGGTGGCGGTCACGGTCAGACGGGCGACGTTCGGTTCGCTCTCGGCGGCCCACGCGGTGCCGGCGGGGCCTTCCACGATGTGGTCGGCCGCCACCGCGACGCGCTGCCCGCTGGTGGCCGTGCAGTGGACGAGGCGCAGCCGGGTGTCGTGCGCGTAGTGCTCCTCGGGGAGCAGCGGGCAGTCGATGGCGGCGGCCATGCGCGGGTCGTCGGAGGCCGTGGGCAACTGCTCGTTGGCGACGAGCTCGGACTGCACGGCGATGGTGGCCGGACCGTCGACGGTCTCGACGCTGTACGAGATCACCGCGACGGCCCGCTGCGTGAGGGAGACCATGCGATGCGAGGTCAGGCGTACGGTCCGGCCGGAGGGCGTGACCCACTCCACGGACCGGCTCAGGACGCCGGTACGGAAGTCCAGTACGCGTTCGTGCGAGAGGAGTTCGCCGTAGCGCAGGTCGAAGGGGTGGTCGTCGACGAGCAGCCGGATGACCTTGCCGTCGGTGACGTTGATGATGGTCTGCCCGGACTCCGGATACCCGTACCCGGCTTCGGCGTAGGGCAGTGGGCGGCTCGCGTAGACGCTGTTGAGGTAGGAGCCCGGCAGGCCGTGGGGCTCGCCCTCGTCGAGGTTGCCGCGCCAGCCGAGATGGCCGTTGGACTGGGCGAACACGGATTCGCTCTGCGCGAGCACGTCGAGGTCGAGAGCCGTCTCCCGCAGCTGCCAGGACTCGGTCGCGAAGTTCTCGTGAGTGATCATCCGCGGTCCAGCAGCTCGGAGAGATCGGTGACGACGACATCGGCCCCGTGCGCCCGAAGTTCGGCGGCCTGACCGGTGCGGTCGACGCCGACGACGAAACCGAAGCCGCCCGCCTTGCCGGCGGCCACCCCGGCCAGCGCGTCCTCGAACACCGCGGCATCGCGCGGGTCGGCGGCGAAGAGGCGGGCGGCCGCCAGGTAGCTGTCGGGGGCGGGCTTGCCGCGCAAGCCCTGTTCGGCGATGGTGATGCCGTCGACACGGTCTTCGAACAGGTCCTCGATGCCGGCCGCCACCAGCACGTCGCGGCAGTTGGCACTGGAGGAGACGACGGCGCGGCGCAGGCCCGCGTCGCGTACGGCGCGCACGTAGGCCACGGAGCCCTCGTAGGACTCCACGCCCTGCTCGCGGATCGCCCGGAGCACCAGGTCGTTCTTGCGGGTGCCCAGGCCGTGGACCGTCTCCTGGTCGGGTCCGTCACTCCCCGTGCCCTCGGGCAGCGTGATGTCACGGGAGGCGAGGAAGGTGCGTACGCCGTCCTCGCGGGGGCGGCCGTCCACGTACTCGTCGTAGTCGTGCACGGCGTCGAAGGGCACGAACGGCGCGCCGTCGCGGTCGGCCCGCGCCCGCAGGTAGTCGTCGAACATCTCTTTCCAGGCGGCCGCGTGGACCTTCGCGGTCCGGGTGAGCACGCCGTCGAGGTCGAAGAGGCAGGCGCTGACGTGGTCGGGGAGTCCCAGCATGCCGTCGAGGCTAGGAGGATGCGGCGGCCGGCGGGCAGCGCGGCGCCCGTAGGACGGGCGGGGTGACCCGTGCGGCTGAGGGGGTGTGGCGTTCGGAGCAACGCGCGCCCGCCGCTTCACCGCCCGCCGGGCCGGTGTCGTTCGGGCAGGTGCCACCGGTAGGGGGCGACGAGGGAGGTGATGGCCTCGGGCCCCCAGGATCCGGAGGCGTACGGGACGACGGGCGGAGGCGCGTCCAGCAGCGGAGCGGAGACCTCCCACAGGCGTTCGATGCCGTCGGAGCGGGTGAAGAGGGACTGGTCGCCGAGCATGGCCTGGAGGATGAGGTGCTCGTACGCCTCCAGGGAGTTCTCGGTGGTGAAGGAGTTCTGGTAGCCGAAGACCATGTCGGCTTCCGCGAGCTGCATGGTGGGGCCGGGTTCCTTGGCGAGGAAGCGGGCGGTGATGGTGCCGGGGTCGGCGAAGTCGATGACGAGCTCGTTGGCGCGGCCGTCCGCCGCCTCCCGGGCGTCCAGGGGGAACATGGCCAGCACGGGCTCGCGCAGGCCGAGGGTGACGACGTGCCTGCCCTCGGCCAGCGCCTTGCCCGAGCGCAGGTGGAAGGGCACACCGGCCCAACGCCAGTTGTCGATGTCGACGCGCAGTGCGACGAAGGTCTCGGTGTCGGAGGCCGGATCCACCCCCGGCTCGGCGCGATAGCCGGTGTACTGGCCGCGTACGACGTGGGCCGGGTCCAGGGGCCGCATGCTGTGGAAGACCTTGACCTGCTCGTCCCGGAGCGACTGCGCCTCGAGGGAGACCGGCGGTTCCATCGCCACGAACCCGAGGAGCTGGAACAGGTGCGTGACGACCATGTCGCGGAAGGTTCCGGTGCCCTCGAAGAAGTGGGCGCGGCCCTGGATGTCGATCTGCTCGGGCACGTCGATCTGCACGTGGCTGATGTGCTCGCGGTTCCAGAGCGGCTCGACGAGACCGTTGGCGAACCGCAGGGCGAGGATGTTGTCCACCGCCTCCTTGCCGAGGAAATGGTCGATGCGGAACACCCGGGACTCGTCGAATACGGCGTGGACGGCCGCGTTGAGCGCGCGGGCGGACGCGAGGTCCGTCCCGAAGGGCTTCTCTACGATGACACGCGCGTCCTGCGCCAGCCCCGTGGCCCCGAGCAACCCGATGACGGAAGTGAACGCCACGGGCGGGACGGCCAGGTGGAACAACCGCCGCGGAGCGCCGCCGACGGCCCGCTCGGCCTCGCCCACCGCCGTCACCAGCGGCTCGGTCGCGTCCGTGTCGGCCGAGCCGAAGGACAGGGCGGCCTCGAACTCCTGCCACGCGGGGCCCTCGGGGCGCGAGCGGCCGAACTCCGCCACGGCCTTGCGCGCGTGGGCGCGGAACTGCTCGTCGCTCAGGGCCTCGGCCGCCGGGGCCGAGCCGACGATGCGGTAGCGCTGCGGCAGGAGCCCCGCCTTGGCGAGGTGGAAGAGGCCCGGCAGCAGTTTGCGCCTGGCCAGGTCACCCGTCGCGCCGAAGAGTACGACGACGTGGTCCGCGGGGCGCGGCCGGGGCTGCGAGGTGCCGGAATCCCTGTCCACGGCGAGCGCCCTCACGCGTCCGCGCCGGGGCGCTTCTCGGCATGGCCGCCGAACTCGCTGCGCATGGCGGACAGCACCTTGGCGGTGAACTCGCCGAGCCCCCTGGACTCGTAGCGCTCGTAGAGGGAGGCGCTGATCACCGGGGCGGGCACGCTCTCCTCGATGGCCGCCAGCACGGTCCAGCGCCCTTCGCCGGAGTCCGACACGCGGCCCGAGAAGTCGTCCAGCTGCGGCGAGCGGGCCAGGGCGTCGGCGGTGAGGTCGACCAGCCACGAGCCGACGACCGACCCGCGGCGCCACACCTCGGCGACTTCGGCCACGTCGATCTCGTACTGGTAGGCCTCGGGATGGGACAGGGGTGCGGTCTCGGCGTCGGCGGTGCGCGAGCTCAGACCGGCGTCGGCGTGCTTGATGATGGCGAGGCCCTCGGCGATGGCGGCCATCATCCCGTACTCCACGCCGTTGTGGACCATCTTCACGAAGTGACCGGCGCCGCTGGGCCCGCAGTGGAGGTAGCCGTGCGACGCGGTGCCGTCGGTCCGGGTCCGGCTGGGGGTGGGCTCGGCGCTGCCGGTGCCGGGCGCGATCGTCCGGAAGACGGGGCCGAGCCGCTCCACGGGGCCCTGCTCGCCGCCGATCATGAGGCAGTAGCCGCGTTCCAGGCCCCAGACACCGCCCGAGGTGCCGCAGTCGACGTAGTGGATGCCGTGCTCGGTGAGGGCCCGGGCCCGGCTGATGTCGTCCCGGTAGTAGGAGTTGCCGCCGTCGATGACCGTGTCGCCGGGCTCCAGGAGCCCGACCAGCCGGTCCAGGGTCTCCTGGACCACGCCCGCCGGCACCATGAGCCACACGGCGCGGGGCCGTTCCAGCCGCTCGACGAGCTCCTCCAGCGAGAAGGCCGGCGTCGCGCCCTCCCCCTCCAGCGCCCGTACGGCGTCGGGGCTGACGTCGTTGACGACGCACCGGTGGCCGTCCCGCATGAGCCGGCGCACCAGATTGGCGCCCATCCGGCCGAGTCCGACCATCCCGAGCTGCATGGGGGCGTCCGATGTCATCGCCGTGCTCCCGTTCTCCCGCTTCCTGGCCGCGAGCCCGCGTCACGCAGGACACGTCGTCCCGCGTGCGCGGCACCGCCCGCGCCGCCTTCCCCCCTCCGCGCCCACTGTGCCCGTCCACCACACCCCCGGCACCCGGAACTCCGCCACTCGGCCCTGTCGGCCGTCTCGAGGCACGGCCTGCTGTGCTCCATGCGGGGTACGGCCGGTTGCCGTCCGGGGCGGGCCCTTGCCGCCTCGCAGACGACTGCGCCGGTGGGCGGTGGGGGAGGAGCCGAGGCATCGCTCGCCTGTGGCGACGGAGACGCCGCGTCGAGCACTCCGGGGAGGACACGCACGTTGTCGACGTAGAGACACAGCGCACCGTCCTCGGGGCACCCCAAGCCGACCGAGATGCCCCGTACCGCCACCACGTCCACCAATTCCTGGACTGGTCGTGCACGGCGTCGTAGTCCGTGATCCAGACCGCTGCCTGTGCGGCTCTGCCTGTCCGCCCCCCGGCGATGCGCTCACTCCGACGAGGGGGAGGATCGTGGGCTATTGAAGGTATGCGCCCGAGATGGCAGCGGCCGCGAAGGAGGTGCCCCAGATTTTTGCGTCGGGCCCGGTGGGTCCGTTTCTGATCTTCAGGCGGGTCAGGTCGCCCAGCGGGTCGAGCTCGTGTCCGCCGTATGCCGTTTCGATAATTGAATTGGGAGGCGGCGTGGAGTTGTAGGCTGCGTGCTGCGAGTTCTGGTCCAGGGCAAGGGCGACGATGACACCATGAAGTCGAGCCGGATAGCCGCTCGGAGCACCGGTGTCGTTGCCCGCCGCAGCCACGAGGATGGGCAGCTTCCCCCAGGTGTCGCGACCGTAAGCGAGCAGGTAGTCGATGCTCTTGCCCAGTGCGGAGTCGCACGATCCCGAAACCGGGCTGGACAGGCTGGCATTGATCAGGTCGTACTCGCCGGAGAACAGGGCCCAGATCAGTGCGGAGAGCACCTCGTAGGAATGGCCTTCGCAGTTTTCATTCAAAACCCGGATGGGGTGGACAGCGGCACTGCCGTTGACGGCTTGAATGGCGAGCGCCACTGCCGTGCCATGTCCGTGGCGGTCTTCCGATGCGATGGGGAGCGCAGCTCTCTGATCGCAGCCAAGGAAGTCGATCATGTCGACCTCGGCGCCGAGCATCCCGGTGTCCAGCACCGCGGCCCGGGATCCGGCCGCCTTCCTGTCGTCAGGAACACGCGGGACACTGTCCGCTAGTTGTTGCAGTTTATGCGGTTCGAAGGCGTATTTCTGTCTTTTGGAAATGAAGCTCCTGAGTCTCTCGAGAAGTTTATCGGGATCGGAGTCAGGATTGTCGCCGCCCGGTACCTGGGGAACGCCCCCGGCGGCTGTAGTAAAGAGGTATCCAGGCTCCCACATGAGCTGCGGTAGCGCGAGAATGCCCCGTATCCTGCTCCCTGCCATCAGTTCGGATTGCAGGGCGGCCGTAACGTGGATCCCCATGCGTTTCCGGTGGTATGCGACGGCGATCGCCGGAATTTTCGGATTACTGAACAGGTCGCCGGCGTCAGGGCTGATGTGGCCGAACTCGACGAGATTGGGGCGGCTGACATCCAGCCTGCGCGGCGCCTCCAGTCTCTCCCAGTTTTCCATCAGTTCCGTCACCGCCCAGAGCGGTCCGACCACCGTTGAGTACTCCGCACTGTCATCACACATGAGTGCCTCCTCGCTGCCACGGTAGGACGGCCTCCGGAACCGGGCGCGGCCGCATCTGCCAGTTGGACGAGCAACGCTGGTCGATAGTGCGGGCCGGCTCGAGACTGGGGCCATGACAGAGGTGTCGTATGTGCCGGGCAAGTACATGGTCACTGACGCGGAGCTGGTCGGCTGGGCCGTTGTTCCCCTTGATGGTGAGGGAATTGCTGCGATTGAAGGACCGTGCCCGCGCTGCGGCCACACCACGCGGCAGAACGTGGTGCAAACGAGGCTTTCCAGGGGTGCTGCGGGAAGCGGGCGGGCGCTCCCGCCGAAGGAGCGGCTGACGGTAGCATGCGAATGTGTCTGCGGTCATGGTCATTCCGATGAAGCAGATCCCTCCAACCGCTGGAAGAGCTGTGGAAGGGAGTGGCTGGCCACCATTCGCCTGAGTCCTGATGGTGACGGACAGCGCATTTTTGCTGCCTCGGACGAATCAATGCTGGCGGCTGCTCAGGCGGCGAGGCAGGCAATGGCGAACGACGAGACGACCATTCGCTCCGCAGCAGAGAAATGGATCGGGGCGGTCACGGCGCTGTTCGGGCTGTTCGGCCTGGCAGGACTCGTAACGGGCAAGGACAGCTTCTCAGGGCTGCCCCAGGAAGCCCTCATGGTGCTAGCAGGCGCAGCAGCTGTGGCAGTATTCGCTGCCGCCTGGGCCATCGTCGCGGCCTACCGTGCAGCCTATGGCTGGCCGGTGGTAGTCGACATCGGCAATGACGAGGCTCAGGAGAGATGGTACGTCAACCGGCGAAGCCTCGTGGAGAATGCGTCACGAAATCTCCGCACCGCTGTCCTCCTCGCTCTGCTGTCGCTGGCCGCCCTGACAGTGATCGTTGGCTGCGTCGCGTTCTGGCCACGGGGAATTCCCGTCCAAATCACCCGGCTTGATGGTTCCGGGGTATGCGGAACGCTTATCGACACCAAAACACCCACCGAGCTGCGCATCAAACGACCCAATGGTGACGTCATGCCAGTACGTGCAGTAGACATCAAGTCGATCGTGGCGACTTCCGGCTGCTCATGAACGGCCCGCACAACCAGCCAGAACGCAGCGCGGAGCGCCACGCCGGTTTCAATCTTTCGCCGCGCAGGTCGCTGCGACTGACAGCGCGGCCGGATGTCCCGCCCCGCACCACCCTGCAGCGACCACATCGCCCGCCACAGTAGGTCTCCGTGGGCAGGGCACGCGCCGTCCGCAAGTTCAAAACGTCATCAACAAGGTTGGTCAGGGCCGCCTCCCACACGCGCTGACGAGCGCTTCGCTCGCTCACCGACATATCCACCGCCCGGCAGCCACACTGCCGGGCGGCGGCCAGCCCTCTGCCCGGGCTGCCGTTCGGCCGTCCTCGGGCGTTGCGTAGAGTCTGGATCTTTGTCGGTGGGATCGGCCGGACAGGCCGGGTTACGGGGAGCAGTCATGCGGAAGTTCTTGGGGTTGGCGGCGGGGGCCGCGCTGGTGGTGCTCGGGGTGGGGCCGGGGGCGAGTGTGGCGGCGACTCCGCCGGCCGGGACCAATCTGCAGGTCCTGAGCTGGAACATGTGCGACGTCGTGCGGTGGGGCGGGTGCGGGGAGCGGCAGACCGACGCGAAGGTCGCGCTGCTGAAGCAGCAGGTCCAGCAGCGTTACGTGCAGGCCATGCTGCTGCAGGAGGTCTGCCAGAGCACCCTGCGGAAGCTGACCGCGGAGCTCGGCCCGGCGTGGAGCGTCAGCTTCCAGCCCTACCACTGGTCGCAGAAGGGTGTGATCACCACGGTCAGCCCGTGCGAGACCAAGCCGGGCACCAGCGAGCCGCTGGATCCGAACGACGACGTCGGCACCGCCGTCGTGGTCAAGGCAGGCCTGTCGGCCCCGCTCAAGTACCCGATGGTGCAGCCGAGCACGGCGCTGGTCCCGCCCTTCCACTGTGCGACCGCCGACTACTTCGAGGTCCGGCTGTGTGCCGTGCACAGCCCGCGCGAGCTGAGCGAGGAGGACCCGGACTATCCCGGCCTCGACTACCGCGACGACTACCAGCTCGCGGTCTCCGACATCGTCGAGGACTCGCCCAAGGTGGTGTTCGGCGGCGACTTCAACACCCTGCCGCCCGACGCCGGCGAGAAGTACGCAAAGGTGTGGAAGCCCGCAGACCTGTACTCCGCGTACAAGGAGTGCGACCAGAAGAACTTCCCGGGCCGCACCGGCACCGCCACCCACTCGAGCAACACCAAGCTCGACTACCTCTTCAGCAGCCTGAAGCCCCGGTCCTGCTTCGTGGAGCCGACGGCCCCGGAGGGCCAGAAGAACCTCTCCGACCACCGGTTCCTCGTCTACAGCGTGGAGGTCGCGCCCTCCGCGTGAGGTCGGACCCGGACCGCCCTGCCGCCCGAGTGCCGTATGGCATAAGACTTTCGGCAACGCAAGTCATGCGCACGAGGTCGGTATGGGCACTCCGGTGGTACTCGGCATCCTGGCCCGCCAGGCCTCGGGGAACGCCGACCAGGACTACTCGGGCGATGCTGTGATGCGCAGATACCCTGCGGTCATGACGACGGACCAGTTACCGGAGCAAGGTTGTGCTCACTGCGGACACCAGCGTGGGCACCACTCGTCCCTGCTCGGAGGCGTGCCGTCGAAGCCGGACAAGTATCCCCGTGCCGCCCAGCTCCGCTGCTGAATCGGACGACCCCGCCGAGCCTCCCTGCGACAAGTGCATGGATGACCTGGCCTCGCGGGGGTCAGAGTCAGACCGTCAGGTCCCCAGAGTGGAGTTGGGCGAACTCACCGGCGAGCATGCCCATCATGACGACATCGTTGTGCCGACCGGAGAGATAGACGAGCTCACGCAGTCGGCCTTCCTCCACGAAGCCGAGCCGACGGTGGAGAGCCAGCGATGCTTCGTTGTGTGCGAAAATACGGACCTGGCACTTGTGGTATCGGTTCTCATCGAACATGAAACGAAGCAGCAACACCGCAGCCTCTGCCGCGTATCCCTTGCGGCGATGCTCGGCACCGATCGTGATGCCGTACTCGAACCAGCCCATACGCGCGTCAGCTTGATGCGAGCCAACGGCGCCGACCATCTCCCCTGTACCGATGGCTTCGACCGCTAGATGGAAGCGGTCGGCATCAGGCTTGGCAGTCGCCTGGGCGCCGGCCCAGACACGGTATCCTTCGGCGGACTTGGGTGGGCCGATCAGGTCGCCCAGACCCTCCTCGTCTTCCGTGAAACGCATGAACGCAGCCGCATCACCGGGCTCGATACCGCGCAGACGTACACGCTCGCCTACCCAAAACGAAGTCATCCCCTATTGGATCATTTCCGGTTCCTCGAGTCCAGACCTCCAAGGTGCCAACTAGCGCTGTGACCTGGACTTTTGGCGCTACCGAACACTCACTCGGCGCCGAGCCAGCCTCCACCGCGGCCGGGTGGAAACGGCAGCGGCGTCGGCTCTCACCGCGCAGTGCGCATATGCCCTGATCCCACTGGCCGCTCACGGCTCACCGGCGGGGCCGCCCAGTCTGCGGAGCATCATGGAGATCCGCCAGCGCGACGCAGGCTCCCACCAGTTCGTGGAGCTCGTACGCCGCCTCCATGACGCGGTCCGCCGCCTGCCCCTCGTACAGCCCCGCGTTGGCCTCGGTGGCGGGAAAGACGTCGACCAGCACGTTCACCCCGACCCGCGGGATGGTGTCGCGCTCCGCCCAGGTCTGCGCGCAGCCACGTAGTGCCTGCACGAGGCGGTCGTACGCCTTCTGCTCGAAACCGCTTCCGGAGCGGAGTCCTTCGTCAAAGGAGAGCCACGCATCGATCATCTCCCCGAGCGCGTCACCAACGTGCGGCCCCGGCTGCTGTTCGTTCACCTCGCCGATCCTACGGTCGCTGAGGACGTCCAGCCCGTCTGCAGGCGCGTGACGGCTGGGGCGGGGTGCTGTCCAAGCCCAGGTCGAGCGGGCAGGGCTGCGTGCAGCGTCTTCCGGCGCGCGGAAACCGAGCAGCCGCGTGTGTCTGTCAGGAGGTCGGGGGCGGGGCTCCTGGCTCCTCCTGGCCGTCGCGGTCGTCCCTCGCTTTCCCGGGTCTCTCGTCCTGTGCCGGGCCGATGCGGATCTCGAACTCGCCCGCGTACTTTTCGTGGCCCGCGATCACGGCTTCCTCCACCGCCTCCTCGGCGAGTTGGCCCCGGACGATCAGCGGGTCGCTGCGGAGGTCCCGCAAGAGGGCCCAGCACATGCCGATCATCACCAGGACGAACGGAGCCGCGACGAGGATCGTCAAGTGCTGCAGTCCCGCAAGGGCGTCGCCCTTGCCCTCACCGACGAGGAGCATGACGGCCGCCACCCCGCCGGTCACCACTCCCCAGAAGACGACGATGAACCGGTCGGGTTCGAAGCTGCCCTTCTGCGAGAGGGTGCCCATCACGATCGACGCCGCGTCGGCGCCGGAGACGAAGAAGATGCCGACCAAGACCATCACCAGCAGGCTCATCACGCCGGCGATAGGGAACTCCTGCAGCACGCCGAAGAGCTGTGCCTCGGGCGTGGTCGCGGCGCCGAGGCTTCCCTGCTCCTTCAGGCGCATGGCCGTACCGCCGAAGATCGCGAACCAGACCAGGCTCACGGTGCTGGGCACCAGGATGACGCCGCCGACGAACTGACGGATCGTACGGCCCCGGCTGATGCGGGCGATGAACATGCCGACGAACGGCGTCCAGGAGATCCACCAGGCCCAGTAGAAGACCGTCCAGCTGCTCAGCCAGTCGGCGACGTCGCCGCCGCCGGTGGACGCCTCGGTGCGGCCCATCAGCTGCGGCAGCTCCTCGAAGTACGCGGCGAGGGAAGTGGGGATCAGGTCGAGGACCAGGATGGTGGGGCCGACGACGAACACGAAGACCGCGAGGATGACGGCCAACACCATGTTGATGTTGGAGAGCCACTGGATGCCCTTCTCCACGCCGGAGACGGCGGAGAAGACGAAGCAGACGGTCAGCACGCCGATGATGGCGACGAGCAGCCCCGTCCCGGCCTTGTTCAGCCAGCCCACCTCGTGCATGCCGCTGCCGATCTGGAGCGCGCCGAGTCCCAGGGACGTGGCGGAGCCGAACAGGGTGGCGAAGATCGCCAGGATGTCGATCACCCGGCCGGGGGCGCCCTCGGCGCGCTCCTTCCCGAGGAGCGGGACGAAGACGGCGCTGATCGTCTGTCGCCTGCGGCGCCGGAAGGTGCTGTACGCGATGGCCAGGCCGACCACCGCGTAGATGGCCCACGGGTGCAGCGTCCAGTGGAACAGCGTGGTGGCGAGTGCCGTCTGCATGGCGTCCGCAGAGTCGGCGGGGTCGGTGCCCGGCGGGGGAGTGGTGAAGTGCGCGAGGGGTTCGCTGACGCCGTAGAACATCAGGCCGATGCCCATGCCGGCGCTGAACATCATGGCGACCCAGGAGACGGTGCTGAACTCCGGCTCCTCGTGCTCCTGGCCCAGCTCGATCCGTCCGTACCGGCTGATGGCGAGCCAGAGCGCGAACACGACGAACCCCGAGGCGGCCAGGACGAACGCCCAGCCGCCGTTGTGCATCAGGCCGTTCAGCAGGGTGTCGGAGACGCTCTCCAGCGTGCTGGTGGCCGTGACGCCCCAGATCACGAAGCCCAGGGTCAGTACGGCCGTCACGCCGAAGACCACCCTGTCGGTGACGGGCGCCTTGTCCTCCTGCGGATGACGGCCGGGCAGGGCCGCCTTCACGGGCAGCCGCAGCCGCTGCCGCCGTTTACGTTGCTCCTGAGACACAGGCGGCACCCTTCGCGATCACGGCCCGAATCGGCTTCTGGTATCCCGTACCACGGCGCGGCCGCCCCGTCGTGCGTGACTCGCCCGGCCTGCGCCGTCCCAGGAAGGTGGTGTCTTCGGGCCCGGCAGCGGCGAGCAGCGCCACGGCATGTGCCGTTCGTGCAGAAATCCGTTGGCACGAACGGGGTTTGGGGGTCGCATTCGGGGACACACGCGTCAGTGACGGTGGCACGTCTCTCCAGGCCGGCGACCATCGCGGCCGGTGACCGTGGGCGGCACCCTCTCTACCGGGGTGCCGCCCACGGGCCGCCGACACGGTCATGCTCCTCCGTCCCGTCGCACGGCACAGCCCGCGGCCGCGTCCATGCCTCCCCGCAGACCCGGCCGGGCCAAGCCCCCGGCGCCCGCTGACCACACAGCGGCCCCCGGGCCGCCGACGGGACGGCGACCGCGCTTCCTGGACCGCGTCCAGGTGGACCGCACTGCGCGGCGGCCAGGTCGTCGGCCGTTGGCGCCGCGGACAGCCGGGCCGCTCACCTCCGCCCAGGGCGGAGACGTGCGCCTGCCGGCCTCCGACCCCCACCTGCCGGCCCGCGCCGGACGCCTCCCGGACGAGCTGGTGCGAGCAGCGGAGCCAGCCGCCTCGTCGGGTCATGCCGGTCAGAGAGCGGCGGCACACGGCCGAGCAGCGCCGGGTGCCGGTGGTCGTCGACCGCCCATGTGCACGTACTCGGACCACCCAGTAGCGTTGATTGCGTGCGTTCCGCCGCACCGCCGAATGCCGGTACCACCGATATCACCGGGCCCGGCAAGGCCGCCGCGTCACGCTTCGTGCCGGGGCCCTTCCTCCTCCGTCCGACCGCGCCCGACAGCTCCGAGGCGGCCTGAAGTGGGAACCGTTCACGTCACCCGTGGGAACCGTTCACGATCACCCCGAAGTGACCGGAGGGCAGATGGCACGCCCACACGTACGGCGGTTGCGCACCGGATCGGCCGCAGCGGCGGCCGGAATCCTCGTCACCGGCCTGCTCGCGGTGCCCGCGAGTGCGCAGGAGGAGACGCCCGCGGGAGCGAGCACGTCGATGCGACGAAGGCCTGCCGCGAGAAGCTGGCGGCCACCGGGGCCGACCTCAGTGCCTACAACGACATCCAGAGCGCCGCCGACTACGCGGACCTGCGCACCATGCTGGGCCTCAAGTAGTGGAACGTCTTCGGCATCTCCTACGGAACCGACCTGGCACTCACGTACTCGCGCCTGCACCCCGAAAGCGTTCGGTCGGTCGGCATCGACGGCATCCTGCCACCGTCCACGGCCGGAGCGGCGGCGACGCGGAGCAGCGCCCGGCAGGGCTCGACGGCCCGTTCAAAGCCTGCGCGGAGAAGCCGGCATGCAACCGCCGCTACCCGAACCTGTCCGCCACCTTCGAGCGCCTGGTCCGCGACCTGGAGGCCAAGCCGATCACCACCACCGTGACGCTCCCCGACAGCCCGAAGCCGGTGAAGGTGGTCCTGGACGGCGGAGCGCTGGTCAACTGGCTGACCTCCGCCACCCACGTGGCCCCCGGCGTCCCCCGTTCCCTCGACGAGCTGGCCCACGGCAACCCGCAGCGCGTCGCCGAACAATGGGCGGGCGCCAAGACCAACCCGCATTGCTTCGGCCGGATCTCCCACCGCCTCGCCTACGGCGTCTTCTGCAGCGCGTGGGTGCCGTACGAAACAGAGGCCCAGGCCCTCCGGGCCGCCCAGGAAGCGTTCCCGCCCTTCCCCGCCTCGGTGCGGGCCCAGGCACCGCAGCTGCCCTTCCTCCGACCGGACTGCGAGGCCTGGAACATCCCGGCGGCCCCCCCGCTCGATCCGGGACGTCACGCGCAGCGACATCCCGACCCTCGTCCTCTCAGGTGGCTTCGACGCCCAGACCCGCGCCGAGAACGGTCAGTACGTCGCCCGCACCCTGAGCCGCGCCACGGTCGTCCCGGTCCCTCACGCGCCCCCCGTGGTGTTCGCCGACTCGAAGTGCGCCCAAGGCATCACCGCCTCCTACTTCGACACCCCGACTGCCCCGAACACCGCCTGCCTCAAGGACCTCAAGCCCCCGAAGTTCGAGATCGCTCCTTGAGACCTTCCAGCATGGATCGCGTCGTAGCTTCTGGAATTCAAGCAAGAAGGTGGTGTCCATGAATCGGATGGTGTCGTTGTGCACGGTCGGGGGCGCCCTGGTTGCGGTTGCGCTGGCGGGTGTCGCGAACCCGCAGGCATACGCCACCGGTGACGACCGCGAGAAGCGCAGCGCAACCGTTCTCCAGGAACTGGTGCCTTCCGCCGATGGCCCGGGCTGTGCGGCAGCGGTCGGCAAACGGGGAAGCGTCGCCTGGGAGGCGGGGAGAGGGAAAGCCGATCTGAAGACCGGGCGCGCCATCACCTCGAAGACCGTCTTCGACATGGCCTCCAACTCCAAGCAATTCACCGCAGACGCGGTCCTTTTGCTTGCAGGACGGCACCAACTCGCTCTGGACGACCCCCTGTCCGATTTCCTCGACAACCCGCCCGCCTGGACGAAGAAGGTCACGCTGGGCGACCTGATCCGTCACACCAGCGGCATCACCGACTACCAGGACCTGCTGGAGGCCAAGGGCATCAAGCTGACGGATCCGGCCGGCCAGAAGGAAGCGATCGCGGCCATCCTCGCCTCGCAGCCGGAAGAACCGCCAGGCAAGCGCTTCTCCTACTCCAACTCCAACTACGTCCTCCTGGCCCATGTCGTCGAAAGGGTCACCGGCACACCCTTCCCGACCTTCCTCCAACAGGAATTCTTCACCCCGCTGCACCTGCGCATGACTCTGTCCCCGGCGGTGGATCTTCCCGGCAAGGCAAAGTCGTACGACGAGAAGGACGGCTCCTTCACTCCCAACTCCTCCCCCTGGAATCAGTACGGAGACGGATCCGTGCAGACCACCCCTGGGGAATTGGTCCGCTGGGCCGACAACTACCGCACCGGTCGCATCGGTGGAACGCAGCTGCTCACCGGAGTCACGGAGGGGGCGGTGAGCGTGGGTGACGTCCTGCGTCAGCGAGGCATCGAAGAAGGGCGGTACGGGGCCGGAATCCTCCTTCTCCCCGACAAGAGCCTGGTGCATCGCGGCGACTGGGAGGGGTTCCACAGCACGTTCAAGGTGAGGCCGGACCGCAACACTGCCGTAGCCGTCGCGTGCAACGTGGATTCACCCGACAACTTCCGTGCGGCCAATCAACTGCTGGAGATCTGGGCCAAATGACGGGTGGATGTCACTGCCGCGTGACCTGACGTAACACGCCCGGGCCCCAAGGCCGACGCCGCCAGGACGATAGGCGTCGTCGTAGGCCCGCCCGGCGCGCCGGGCCCGGATCCTGTGCGAAGGGCGGTCCCTTCGACACCGGTAGCCCCTGATCAACGGCCCTCCACTCTCCGTACGAAATCGATTTCACGGGTGACCCCGCGGTCGGCGTCCGTTACCTCTGGGGCATCCGAAACGCCTGCCGAGGGAGCATCGCCGTCGGCGAGGCCCTCGTCAACCCCTGGGATGCACGAAGAATCCGTCAACTAGGGTGCTCAGAAATGAACTTGCGCACGCGAGTTGACGTGCTCATGACAGCTCTGTACGTTGCGCCTGAAATCGATTTCAGCCCCTCACGGAACGCCGCGGCGTACGTCTCCGCCCCGGTCGCTGATTTCCGATGGCCGACGGCTGCCGCGCCATGCCCGGGTCCCCGCCGGACCACCCCTCGCGCCGCCGTGCTCACACGCTCCGTCCACCAGATCGGGAGAAGATGTCCAGCATCCGAACACGATGGAGAGGGACGCGCCTCGCTGTATTCAGCGGCGCGCTCGTCACCTCGCTCGCCCTCATGGGTCTGCCCGCCGACGCCGCGCCGGCCGATCCCTCGCCGCCGGCCACCGGCACGCTCAACCAGGCATTCACCCACGCGAACTCCGCGTACCAGGTTCCCCGGGACCTCCTCACTGCGGTCGCGTACGCAGAGACCCACCTCGACGACCACGACGGCGAGCCCAGCCACGCGGGTGGCTACGGCGTGATGCACCTCGTCAGCAACCCGCAGCGCACCACCCTGGAACTCGCCTCCGAGCTCACCGGCGAACCGGCCAGTGCACTGCGTGCCGACACTTCGGCCAACATCCATGGCGGCGCCGCCGTCCTGCGTCACTACGCCGACGAGCTGAGGCTCGACTCCGAGGACCGCCGGAACGTCGACAAGTGGTACTCGGTGATCGCCCGCTACAGCGGTGCCGAGGACGACCGGACGGCCAAGCTCTACGCCGACACGGTGTACGAAATCCTGGCCCAGGGCGTACGGACCAGAACGGACGCAGGCGAAGCCGTCAGCGTGGAGCGCAGGCCGGTGGCGCCGGAACGGGGCAGATACGCCAACGTCCGCTCCCTCGACGACTCCACCGGCGACTCCACCACCCAGCGCGAGGCGGGCACCCTCAGCGCCGACTACCCCTCCGCGCGCTGGGTGGCCGCACACCCGGCGAACTACTCGACGGGCCGATCGTCCGCGATCACCAAGGTGGTCATACACGTCACCCAGGGGTCGTACGCCGGCACCGTCAACTGGTTCCAGAACCCGTCCGCAGGGGTGAGCGCCCACTACGTGGTCCGCTCCTCCGACGGCCAGGTGACCCAGATGGTCCGCGACGGAGACACCGCGTACCACGCGCGGTCCGCCAACTCCTATGCGGTGGGTATCGAACACGAGGGCTATGTCGACAACCCGTCGTGGTTCACCGACGCCATGTACCGGTCATCGGCGGATCTCACCCGGCATCTGGCGAACCGCTACGGCATCCCCAAGACCCGGGCGTACATCGTCGGCCACAGCGAGGTGCCGGGCAACGACCACACCGACCCGGGCCCGAACTGGAACTGGAACTACTACATGCAGCTGGTCAACGGCGGCAGCCAGCCGATGCTCGGCGGCTCGCCGGCGGACTTCAACGGTGACGGCAAGGACGACGTGGTGACGTTCACCCACGGGTCGTTGGCGGACGTGTACGTGGCGACGGCGACCGGTTCGTCCTTCTCGGGAACGTCGGTCAAGTGGAACGACTACTTCGGGCTGACCGGTGAGACGCCGCTGACCGGGGATTTCAACGGCGACCGGAAGGACGACATCGTCACGTTCACCCACGGCCCGAACAACGACGTGTACGTGGGGCTGTCGAACGGCACCTCGTTCGGTGGGGGCCAGAAGTGGAGCGACTTCTTCTCGCTGAGTGGTGAGGTGCCGGCGACCGGGGACTTCAACGGCGACGGGAAGGACGACATCGTCACCTTCACCCACAACGCGACGGCGGACGTCCACGTGGCCCTGTCGAACGGCTCGTCGTTCGGCGGAGGCCAGAAATGGCACGACTTCTTCGCTCCGGCCGGCGAGTTCCCGGCGGTCGGAGACGTCAACGGTGACGGGAAGGACGACATCATCACGTTCACCCAGGGCAGCAACGCCGACGTGTACGTGGCCTTGTCGACGGGCTCGTCCTTCGCTCCGTCGAGGAAGGTGCACGACTTCTTCGCACCGGGAACGGAGCAGCCTCGCGTGGGGGACGTGAACGGTGACGGCAAGGACGACATCATCACGTTCACCCAGGGCAGCAACGCCGATGTGTACGTGGCCTTCTCCGACGGTTCGAACTTCACGGGCGGGGGCAAGGCCAACGACTTCTTCAGCCTCTCCGGCGAGTACCCGTACCTGGGTGACTACAACGGTGACGGCAAGGACGACATCGTGACGTTCACCCACACCGCTTCCGCGGACGTGTACGTGGGGCTCTCGAACGGCTCGTCGTTCGGCGGCGGCCAGAAGTGGCACGACTACTTCGGACTGCCCGGCGAAACCACCTTCTAGCGGAGCACGCACCGGACGGCCAGGCCGTGGTGGGAGCGCCGGCGCACCTTCGCCGGCGCTCCGATCGCCGCGGGTCCCCTCACGGAGAGGGCAACGGTCCCGTGGAACTCGAACGGACCTGGAGGGTGGTCTGAAGCACCACCGTCTGATGAGGCCTGTCCTTCCCGGCGATACGTTCCAGCAACAGACCGACGGCTGTCCGGCCCAGGTCGTACGCAGGCGGCTCGACCGTGGAGAGCGACGGTCCGACCAGGGACGCCCAGGGCACGTGACCGAAGGACAGCACTCCGGTCCGCGGAGGCTGCCTGTCCGCCGCTCGCAGCGCCTCGAGGACGCCGACCGCCATGAGGTCGTCCGTCACGAACACCGCGTCCGGTGGCTCCTCCATCGCCAGCAGGTCGTCCATCGCGTCCCGGCCACCCTCCGGCCCGGAGGCGTACCGGATGAGATCACCCGACCGGGCCTGAGACTCGCCCCGTTCGCGCCGGTGCTCTCCCATGGCGACGCGGTATCCGGTGAGACGCTCCTCCGCGGCGAAGGTGCCTTCCGGCCCGGTGATGCACGCTATGCGGCGGTAGCCGCTGCGCAGCAGGTGCGCGGTGGCCTGCTCACCACCGTGCTCGTTGTCGATCACGACCGCGTCGACCGCGGCCCCCAGAGGCCGCCGGTCGACCGCCACCACGGGCATCCCGGCGAACGGGGACAGGTCGGTGCGGCTGCGAGAGGCGGCGGCGATGATCACGCCGGCCATCTGCTCGGCCAGTGCGGTGTCGAGGTAGCGGCGCTCCTTGTCGAGGTCTTCGTCGCTGTTGCACAGGACGACCGAATGGTTCTTCGACTGTGCGGCGTCCTCAACGCCACGCGCGAGCGAGGCGAAGTAGGGGGTCTCGATGTCCGGGATGATCAGGCTGATCACGCTGGACCGTTGCATCCGCAGGGCCCGGGCCACCCGGTTCGGGGCGAAGCGCAGTTCGGCGGCGGACCGCAGGACGCGCTCGGCGAGCTCGGCGGTGACCCGCCCGCCGTTGAAGACCCGGGAGACGGTCGCGGCCGACACCCCGGCGGCTCGTGCCACGTCATTGATCGTTGCCACAGCGGTGGAGAGCCCCTCATCCGGGCGCGGGAGTCGACCGCGCGCACCATGTGTAGTGTCCAGGAACTGTACGGGCGGAACCCCCGGTCGTGGTACGCCGGCGCCGGATTGCAGGCAGCCAGAACCGCGATCCGACATGGCCGGCCCCGGACCTCACCTTCGGGTCGGCCAGTGCCTGGCCTCAGGTCCTCGAGCAATGACCCAAAGCGGCCCGCCACAGCGGTGGACCCTTGTGACGGCTTCTCTCGCGCCTGCTCGAAAGCCGGCCCGACGCCGCGCGCGAACGGGAGCCGGTCGCAGCTGTCCGTGATGCCGACGGACCCCTACCGGGAAGGTGACACGTACGTGATCGCGCCATCGGCACCGCGGACACCGCGGGCACGCCCGTTCCCGGCTCGCTGCGGTCTCCGACATCGACTGCAGAGGCCGGACCGCTGGCGGCATGCGCCAGGTGCGGCGCTCAGGGCGCTTCGCCACAGATGCGATCACCGGCGTCGCCGAGCCGGAACCGGCCCTCGGACGTGCTGCCGTCGTGCCGCAGCGACAAGGCGATGCTGCCCTTGGTGTAGTCCGGGAACCACACGGCGTAGAGCGTTCGGGCACCGTTCGCGACGGAGCCGACCCGGCGGACTTCCAGGAGTACGCCGCCACAAGTCGCGGACGCCACCTCTTGGTGGTCGGCAGTGAACAAGCGCCCCCAGCCGCCGCCGAAGAGGGTGCCGATATCGGTCACTCCTCTGGGAGTGTCGACGGGCGGGTCCAGAGGCTCGGTCATGCAGGCCCGCTCCCCGACCACAGAGCCGGAGACCGTGGCCCAGCAGAGCCGCTGATCGCGGGTTTCCCAGGCGTGGGCCGCGCCGGTCGGCCATGCCTGGACCAATAGGAAGCCTTGCGCGCCGGGGGCATCCGCGCTTCCGCCGGCCTCAGACCTCGCCACGACGGAACGGGTCCGCTCGATGACCTCGGTCAGGTCCTGAGGCGAGGGAGACGGCGCCGACATGACGGACGAGCTGCCAGAAGGGGCCGGCGCCGCAGAAGCTCCCGCTCCCCCCGAGCAGCCCGTCAAGAACGTGAACAGCAGTACCGCTGCCCCACCGGCAGCCCGAACTTCGTATCGCATGAATCCCCCCGCGTGTGCCCCAAGGCTGAGGCCGTGCCCAGGATTACAGCAGTCGGCCGGGGCAGCTATGCCGTCCGCCGACTAGATTCCTCACACGGTAAACCGGGTGCGCTATGGCCTCCCGGCGGCTAGAACACCTGTTATGACGATCTTCTTCTGCGCGGAATGTGGCGCGGTGCTGACACCTCCACTGGTAGCTCTCCCCGCAGTCCCGGAGCCACCGCCGTACGAGCAGGGGGAAGGTGAATCGCGGAGGTCGCAGCCAACCATGCCCCGGGGGTGCTACGCGATCGAAACCGAGCCGTGGGGCGCTCCCTACGTGCCGTACCTGGACAGTGAGGAAGCCGGTCGAGCGCAGCCTCGCTCCAACTTGAAGGCAGACATGAGGGGATTTCTGAAATCTGCCGGCCCGCGCAATAACATCGTGCTCCACCCCGAGGACGCCATGGACCTGGAAATGGTGGTGGAGGCGAGCATGGGCTGCTGCTCCGGTCCGATCGGTGATCTCGGCCTCAATCGTGCATGCCGCTGCGGCAAGCCCGTCGCCACCCTCTCAGCCGACTGCAGCACGGTCTACGAGCTGCACCTCGACGCCGCATGCGTACGAGCCCAGGAGACGAGCAGCTGAGGCCTCGATCGGAGTCTCGGCCGGTCGACGGCCTGTTCGTCGGAGTGCCGCAGCACGTGTCCGGGATGCTGTCGGCGCTCTTACCGAGGGCGTGTACTCGGACTTGACGACGTAGACCTCCCACGGCTCCTCGCCGGGGGCCGGTCACCCACACCGCGGTGACGTCCTCGATGGGGGCGACGTTGACGCCGAGGTGGTCCAGGCCGGTGTCCTCGTCGGTTTCACCTTCGACGAGGACCAACGTTGAACGCGCCGCCTGGCGCCGCGCTACACCTGCCGGACGACGTGGTAGATCGTCTGGGAGGCGGGGGCCGGGCACGGGGCTTCATTCCAGCCGGAGGTTGCGCGCTGTGCCGGTTTCGGCGTTTCGGCCCTGCGGACGGGGCTGCTGGCCGATACTCGTGGCCCTGGGGCAGGCATCCACAGGTGCGGGCAGTTGGGCCGCTCGTGGGACGTCGGATTTCGGTCTGGGGGAGGTTCGGTGACGGGCATTGAGCTGCCGGCGGGCGCCGCAGTCGGGTACCTGGTGCGCGAGCTGCGCCGCGTGGGGGGACGAGCTGACGCGGAGGTCGATCAGGTCTTGGACGTCGGATTGGACGCCCTCCACGATCTGGTGACCCGGCAGCTCTCGGGCGACACGGCCTTGGAGACCCTGGTCACGGAGGTCCGGCACGGTGACGGCGAGGTCAGCGAGCGGACCCTGCGTCGCATGAGTGACGCGGTGGCCGAGCAGGCCGAGCGCGATGCCGGTTTCACCAACCAATTGAAGCGCCTGGTCGACGAGATGGACAGCCGCGCGACGGGGTCTCACGCGGCCGCCCGGACGATCCACCAGTCGGCCACCGCGTCCGGGAGCAGCACGGTGACCCAGGCCGGCGGGAACATCACGGTCCACCGGAACCAGTGGCCTTGAGCGGGGCGGGGTGGCCCGGTCCCGATGAGCCGGGTGCCGCCGGCCGGGCCCGGCAGCGTGCTGTCGCGTCCGGATTCGGCCGGGTGTTCCAGGCTGCGGGCGACATGGTGGTGTACGAGGGCGGCGAGCCGTACCGGCTCGCGCCGTGGCCGCTGCCCGGGACCGGTGGCGGGGTGCCGTCGGGAGCAGCCCGCGGTGGCGGTGCGGTGCAGCCGAGTGCACTGCTGCAGGCAGGCGGCGCGGTGGTGGACTTCGCGGGCCGCACGGCCGAGCGGGAGCGGGCGCGCCAGTGGCGCGACGCGGCGGGGGCGCTGCGCGTGTGTCTGGTGCACGGGCCGGGCGGACAGGGCAAGACGCGGTTGGCGATGGAGGTTGCGACCGAGTGGCGTGCGCAAGGCTGGGTGGCCTTGGGGGCCTTCCATCGCAGAGACCGGCAGGCTCCGCCGGCCTTCAACGTCCCGGAAGGCCTGGACACGGCCGCGGGCGTGCTGGTGGTGGTGGACTACGCGGAGCGGTGGGACACCGATGACCTGCTGACGTTGCTGGATGACACGAGCGCGGGTGCGAGGCGGGACATCCGGGTTCGGGTTCTGCTGCTCGCCAGGCCGAGCGGGGTGTGGTGGCAGAGCGTCGCCTACCGCATGGAGCACGACCTCGGCGTCCACGCGGAGCGTTTCGAACTCCCGCCGTTGGAGAGCGACCCGACGGTCGACCGGGCGGGACTGTTCTCGGCCGCGCGGGACCGGTTCGCCGAACTGCTGGACGTCCCCCGCGCCAAGACGGCAGGGCTCCCGGCGGGCCTTGCGGTCCGGGAGGAGTACCAACTCGTCCTGGCCGTGCACATGGCCGCCCTGGTCGCCGTTCTCGCGACACGCCAGGGCGATGTGCCGCCGAGCGACCCCGTCGAGGTCTCGGCGTATCTGCTGGCTCGGGAACGCGACTACTGGCTCTCCCTGCGCCACCGCCGTGAGGACCCGCTCGCGGTGACGGCGGACGGCATGGGGCAGATCGTCTACACCGCCACGCTCACCGGCCCGCTCGGTTACGTCGACGGGAAGCGGGCCGTCGTCCGGGCGGGCATCGAGAGCTCGCAACCGCCGGGAGCGATGCTGAAGGACCATGCCCGCTGCTACCCGGCCGCCGCGCAACCGGGAGCGGCAGGCACGGTGCCGGCCACCGTGCTGGAGCCGCTGTACCCGGACCGGCTGGGCGAGGACTACGTCGCCCTGCTCACCCCCGGCCATTCCCACGACCACCCTGCTGACCCGTGGGCCGACGGGGCGCCCGCGCGTCTGCTGGCTCCCGCGGACGGTACTGGCCCGGAAGCCGCAGGCGACGGCCCGGTGTGGACCCGTCGAGCGCTGACCACCCTCGTGGAAGCCGCCGCCCGGTGGCCCCACCTGGCACACACCCAGCTCTATCCGCTGCTCCGCACCCGGCCCGCGCTCGCGCTGCAAGCCGGCGGGGCCGCGGTGGTCGCTCTTGCAGCCCACCCGCACATCGACCTGGATGTCTTGGAGGCCATCGACGAGCTGCTTCCCGAAGAAAGCAGACTGTGGGCTCCCGCCGCGGCCGCTGTCGCCGACAGGCTGCTGGACCACCGCCTGGCAGCAGCGGCCGACGATGCCGAGAAGCGTGCGCTGATCCGCGGAGACCTGGCCAACCGCGTCGCGAACGTCGGCCAGCACGACCGGGCTCTGGCTCTCACCGAGGAAGCCTTCATGTTCTTTCGCGGGTTGGCGAACCGCGAGCCGGCCGCGTCCATGCTGCCTTCTCTCGCGTACGCCGCGGGGAACTATGCCGTACGCCTGGCCCAGGTCGGGCGCGTCGAAGATGCGTTGGCCCGGTCGAATGAGGCCATGCTCTGGTTGTCGATCCTGACGGCGCAGGATCGGGACAGATACCTTCCCGAGCTGGTTCGGGCGACGCGCAACCACGCGGGCCGGCTGGCAGAGGCGGGACACGACGAAGAAGCGCTCAGCTGGTCCGAGGACGCCCTTCACAAGCTGCAAGAACTCGCGGTGCTGTCTGACGGCGTGTTCCACGCCGCCTACCTGGTCGACTTGTTCTCCGACATGTCAGCCCACGCGCAGCTGCTCGTGAAGGCGAAGCGCGATGCGGACGCCCTCACCTGCTCCGGGCTGGCCCTGGGAGCGCTCAGGGACCTCGTCCGGCTGGACCGCGCAACGTTCCTGCCCGACCTTCCGGCGGCCCTGAGTGGCCATGCGACGCTGCTGGAACAGAGCGGACGGCCGCTCGACGCCCTGCCCCACTCCGAGGAAGCGATCGCAGTTCACAGGGAGTTGGCGAGCCTGGACCGGGACGTCCACCTCGCAGCCCTCGCGCACGGGCTGGGGAGGCATGCGGTGCTGCTCTCGGATCTCGGGCGCGAGGCGGAAGCGCTGTGCGTGTCCGAGGAGGCGGTACTCACCTGCAGGGAGCTGGCCGACCAGGACCGCGACGTCTACCGGGCTGCGCTCATCGACTTGGTGGCGCTGCACATGGTGCTGCTGGAAGAGGCCGATCGTCCCGCCGAAGCCTTCGTCTGGTCCGCGGAAGCGGTCGCCGTGCGCCGCGAGAAGGTCGGTCGCGATCACGACTCGAGCAGCCTCGCAGACCTGGTCCGCGCATTGGTCCCGCACGCGACGCGCCTGATGCGACTGGGACGTTTCGACGACGCCCTGGCGTGTTCGCTGGAGGCGGTGTCCGGCGGCCGCGAACTGCAGGGCGGACTGGCCGACACGCTGGGCCTTCCCATCGCCGCAGGCTTCCACGCCTTGTGGCTGGAAGAGGCAGGGCGGCTCGATGACGTCCTCACCTATTCGGCGGAGGCCATCGAGATCGCGCGGGGACGCGTCCGAGCCGACCGTGACGCCAATCTCCCCGATTTGGCGGCCACGGTGGGCAACCACGCGCTGAGGCTCGCGGACGCGGGACAGCAGTCGGACGCGCTGGAACACTGCCGCCAGTCGACCGAAATGTTCGCGGAACTCTTCGAGCGGGACCCCGATGCCCACCGGGTCGGCTACGTACGCAACATGGTGTGCTTGGGCCACATCCTGATCAAGGCCGGCCGGTTCACCGAAGCCGTCATCCCGCTCCTCTACGCCCTGGGCATGGCACCGCAGCTCAAGGAACACGAGCACCCGATCGGAGCCTGGATCACGGATCTCGTACGCGCTGCTCATGCCGGCGCTCCGGACAGTGTCAGGCGTGCGTACCAAGAGTTCACCGGTCACACGATGCCGGACTGGTTCCGGAGACCGCCGGCCGAATGACTGTCAACGACACACCAGACCAGCGATCCGGTGATCTGAAAACAACGGACTGCCCGCCCCCGGAACCAAAACCCGCCGCGTGCCTTCCTCGTGCCGTCACTTCTTGCAGGTGTCCTGATAGGGCACGCCAGATGCGTACCGGGTCGTCCAGTCGTCTTGGGAGAGGCCGGTGCCGACGATCTCGCAGGCCAGGCCGGTGAGGTCGGTGACGGTGGCGGGGAGGTCGCCGAGGTGCCACAGCCGGACGTTGGCGCCTTGCCCGGACACCACGGCCAGGGTCCTGCCGTCGGGGCTGAAGCGGATGTCTTCGGCCGCGGTCTCCTCAAGCGTCGCCGCGCGGGCGGGTCGGGCAGGCTCGGAGACGTCCCAGATACTGACCGAGCCGGCTGCCTCGGCGGTGGCGACGAGGCGGCCCCCGGGGTGGTACGCCACCCGGTGTGCGTCCTTGACCGGCATGGAGCCGACCGGGGCGTGGCCGACGTCCTGACCGACCGGCCACTGGAGGACCTTTTCCCCCTTGAAGTCGTCCGTCACCAGGCGGTGTCCGTCCGGGCTGAAGGCCGCCTCTTCCATCCCCAGCAGCGAGTCGCCGACCGAGGCGCGGGCGTCGGCCGGCGGCTTGGCATGGTGGACCCGGACGGGCGCCGACGGGTTCGAAACGTCCCAGAGGGAAGCCGGCAGCGCGAGCAGCCGGCCGTCCGGACTGAAGACGGTCGGGGTGGTGCCGAGGATGTGGTGTCCCGCCACGGACGCCGACTCGTCGGTTTCGCTGAGCAGTTGGTTGAGTGATTCCTGCAGGTACCGCCGGCCGGGCACGGGCGTGCTCGTGTCCCAGAGGCCGACCCAGGTCTTGCCCACCGGGAGTTCCATGCCCGAGGCGGCCAGCAACGCCGTGCGAGGACTGAACGCCAGCGACGTCACCCCCGTCGGAGTGGCCAGCACGGCCCGCTGCCGGGGCCGGTCGGGGTCCGACACGTCCCAGAGCACGAGCTCGCCGCGTGCGGACCTGGCATCCGCGATCGTGCCGACCGCCAGGGTCGTACCGTCCCGGTCGAAGGCCAGGGCTTTTACCGGATGGTCGGACCCGTTCGTCAGCGGAGGCAGCGGGCGCGGCCGGGCCGGGTCCCGGACGTCCCACTGGTACACGGCGCCTTTGGCCCCGCCCACCACCAGCCTGCTGCCGTCGGGGCTGAAGGCCGCTTCGGCAAGGCCCACATCGCCCGTCGGGAGTTCCGCCGAGGGGCTGGGCCCGGTGCGTAGGGTGGCCCGCCAGCGCGAGACCGAGCGTGAGCCGTCGGCGACGAGGACGTGCTCGCCGTCCGCGCTGTACGTGAATCCGGCGGGCTCGGCGGCACCGGAGAGCGGGGTGGGTCCGGAGGGGCGGGCCGGGTCCGCGATGTCCCACAGCTGGGTCCGCCCCCCTCCGGACGCCGTGACGACGGCACGACCGTCGGGCCGGAAAGCCACCCCGCTGACCTGGGTCGGATGCCTCAGTACGCCGAGCTTTTCGGGAGAGGCCGGGTTCGTGAACCGCCACAGGGCGAGCTCGTGCCCGGAGGCGACGGCCAGCACGGGGGCGGTCGGACTGACGGCGAGGGTGCCCGGCGAGAAGCCCCGTACACGGGACACGGCACGGGGGCGCTGTCCGTCCGTGACGTCCCAGAGCTGCCAGCCGGAAAAATGCGTGATGGAGTCCGGTTCGAACGAGGAGTCCTTCATGGCCAGGTCGGAGGCGGTGATCAGTGTGTGCCCGTCGGCACTGAACCGTACGGTTTCGGCATCGGTCGCCGGGGTCGGCGCGGAGAGTTGGCGTGGCATGACCGGATCGCCGACGTCCCACAGGGTCAGCGTGCCGTCGGCGCCGCCGGCTACGACCGCCAGAGTCTTGCCGTCCGGGCTGAAGGCGGCATCCTGCACCTCTTCCAGGCCCGTACGGAACGGTAGTCGGCGGGGGCGCCGGAGGTCTGCCAGGTCCCACAGGGACAGCTCGTAGACGGGCGAGAGGCCGACGATGTCGCCGGTGAGGACGGCGAGCGTCCGCCCGTCGGGGCTCAGCGAGACATGGGCGACCCTGTCGGGTAGCCCGGTCAGGGTGGCGAGCCGCTGCGGGCGCACCGGGTCCGCGGTGTCCCACAGGTCGACGGACCGGGCGCGGTCGCCGCTGGTGGCGAGCAGGGTGCCGCCTCGGAGGAAGGCGGCGACATCGTTCACCGGCCCGAGGGCCCCGTCGGGTGACGCGCCGTCGAACCGGGTCCGCTGAAGGGTGGTGAGCAGTCCCTGCCGGCCCTCGGGAGTGGGGTCGACCCGCTGGGCGGCGAGGCTGAGCCGCAGTGAGGTGCGGGGGTCGCTGTCGCGCAGGCTCTCGGCCTGCGCCCGCAGGGCCCGGCCCACCGCCAGTACGCGCTGCTCTTGCGCCGCCGTGTCCGACCGGTCGGCGCGGCGGCTCTGTATCTGTGCGGTGACCGTGCCGGCGACGGCGAGGAGTGCGAGAGCCACCAGCGCCGCCAGCGAGCCGCGCACGAGCACGAAGGCCCGTCGGTCCTGCCGGTGCGACGCGTCGAGGAAGCCGGTGGCGGTGGCGGTGGGGGAGAGGCTGTCCCGTCCCTCCCGGGCCGCCCAGTCGCGGGCGGTCTTCAGACGGCTGCCCCGGTACAGGTGGGCGCGGTCGTGGTTGCCGGCGGCCCAGCCGGCCGCGTCCTCCTCTATCTGCTGGCGCAGGAGGTTGTCGGCGCGCCGGACGTTCACCCAGTCCCGTAGCCGCGGCCAGGCACGCAGGAGGGCCTCGTGGCTGATGGCGGCCGTGCCCTGTCGCAAGGTGAGCAGCCGTCCCGCGGTGAAGCCGGACATCACGGCCTCGGCCGCCCGGGTGTCCAGTCCGTCCGTCAGCTGCGCGGTGGGTACGGTCCGCCGTGTGTCGTCGACGCCGTCACCGATCCGGACCAGGCGGCGGAACATGACTTCAGCGGCTTGCCGGCCGAGCGGGTCCAGTCTGCGGTAGGCGTCTTCGGCGCTGTTCGAGACGGCCCGGTGAATGCCTCCGGTGGCCCTGTATCCCGCGACGGTCATGAGGGAGCCGTCTCGTTGCTGCCAGGTCAGCCGCAGCGCGTGGGCCAGGTGCGGCAGCAGCCCGGCGTCGTGTCCCTCCTTGGTGCCGACCCCGCCGGCCGCGTCGACCGCGCCCCCGAGATCGGTCAGCAGCAGTTCGACGAGCCCGCCCTCGAGCCGCAGGCCGACCGCGCGGGCCGGGAAGAGGACGGCCTCGCGCAGCTGCGTCCGGTCCATCGCACCGACGAGGACCTGCCGGTGCTGCAGAGCCTCGGCCAGCGGCGGGTATGCGGCGCACTGGCCGTAGAAGTCCGCCCGCAGGCCGTAGACGACCAGCGCGGGGCCGTCCGCTCGGGCCAGGACGTCGAGCGCGGTGACGAACCGGTGCCGTTCCTGCTCGTCGCTCACCAGGGTGAACAGCTCCTCGGCCTGGTCGACGACCACGACCAGCCGTCCGGCCTCGAGCTCGGCGAGCGCGGCCCGCAGGCGAGCGGCCGACTTCTCCGGCTCGGCCCCGAGTTGACGCTCCATCTCCTGCGGACTGTCGCCGGTCAGCGCGGCCAGGTGCCTGGCCAGCTCGGCTACCGGCCGGGCGGTCGGGGTGAGCACCAGACAGGGCCAACGCCTCGACCCCGGCAACGCGCCACCGGCGAGATCGGGTACGAGGCCGGCCCGCAGCAGCGAGGACTTGCCCGCACCGGAGGGGGCCACCACGGCCAGCGCCCCGCCCTCGCGCAGGCAGTCGTCCAGGAGGGCCGTGAGGCGGGCGCGTAGCTCGTCCCGGCCGAAGTACCAGCGTGCCTGCTCGACTCCGAAAGCACTCATCCCGGGATAGGGGCACTCGTCCCCGGCGTCGGCGTTCGGACCCGTCTGGATCCGGTCCACCCGGTGGCTGCCGTCCCAGTAGTGCAGGTGCAGATCCCGGTCGGCGATGTACTGGTCGCCCCCCGCCATGTAGATGGTGCCGGACCCGGATGCGTAGGCCTCCATCCGGACCTCGGGCCCGCTCTCGTCGTCCGTCGCGGAGCCCGTCACGGGCCGGTGAGGTGCATGTCGCCGCCGGACACGTAGATCCTGGCAGAAGGCGCCAACGGGGGCAGCTCGGCGAGGAGGGCGCGGAGCTCACGCTCCGGCGACGGGTCGCCGGCCAGGAGCCGACGCAGCCGGGCGCGCCACTCCACCGTCAGCTCTTCCTCGGCGCTGCCGTCACCGGCTTGCCGGGCCGTCAGCAACTCGGTGCGGGTCGTGACCAGTTCGCCCTCGATCGCCTCGGCTCGTTCCGGGCGGGCCCGCTGCCACAGCGCGGTGACCGCCACCTTGGCCTGCTCCCAGGCGGCCGTCGCCGGCAGCCCGACCACCGTGGTCGCGGCCGAAGAAGCCGGCACCACCAGTTCCGAATCCACGCCCAAACCCCTCGTCGGTGTGGCGTTCATTGTGTGAGCGAGACGCCCCAACGGCCTCTGGATCAGGCCATTTTGGCTGGTCAAAAGGTCTGGCGAACGCCTCCCCGCATGGAGTTGGACCATCGTGATCGAGGTACTGTCGCCTGGCCTCGCCTCGCCTCGCCTCGCCTCGCCTCGCCTCGCCTCGCCGTCGCCGTCCCGCCGACGGCCTGGCCGCTGGACGCGTGGGACTGCCGTACGGAGAGGACCGCAGCCGTGGGCCGGCTGCCCGGATCGGGGTGCCGTACCTGCTCTACAGGCTCCTAGGCCTGCCGGGCGACCCCAAGGTGCCGCCACGAGAGAGCTGGACGGCTTCCCATGGACCACCCCGTCAGCTCGGCCCTGCCGACGCCCCTGTCCCCACGGGCGCTGCCGCGGTGGGAGGCGGGTTCTCGGCGTGACGCGGCGAAGCAGGCGCTGTCTCCCTGCTGCCGTACGTGCACGCTACGTTGCCCAGAGTCAGTGACGTGGGCGCCCCGGAGAGGTTCGCCGCGCAGCGGGTGCCTGCCCGTCTTCCATCTCCTTCCACCTCCGCCAGTGACGGGTGCTGGCCGTGAGGTCGGCCCGAGGGCGCGGGCCGGGGCCGGCGTGCCGACTGTTGCGTACGCTGGCGGGTATGCAGATGCGCCCCACTCTGAGCTGGACGCCTCCCGCGGGCCTACGGCCCGGCACCACCGATCCGGAGCCGATCGCCGACGCCCTGCGCAACGGCGACGTGCTGGTGCTCAGCGGGGCGGGCATCTCCACGGAGTCCGGCATCCCCGACTACCGGGGCAAGGGCGGGAGCCTGAGCCGGCACACGCCGATGACCTACCAGGAATTCACCGCCGGCGCCCAGGCACGCCGCCGGTACTGGGCGCGTAGTCACCTCGGCTGGCGTACGTTCGGCCGGGCCCGGCCCAATGCCGGGCACCGGGCCGTGGCGGCGTTCGGGCGGCGTGGCCTGCTCTCGGGCGTGATCACCCAGAACGTCGACGGGCTGCACCAGGCCGCGGGCAGCGAGGCCGTGGTGGAACTCCACGGGAGTCTGGAGCGAGTCGTCTGCCTTTCCTGCGGCACCTTCGAATCGCGGCGGGAAGTCGCCAGGCGACTCGAGGACGCCAATCCGGGGTTCGAGCCCGTCGCCGCCGGACTGAACCCGGACGGTGACGCCGACCTCACCGACGGGCAGGTCGGGGACTTCCGCGTGGTGCCGTGCGCGCGATGCGCCGGCGTTCTCAAGCCGGACGTGGTGTTCTTCGGCGAATCCGTTCCGCCCCGGCGCGTCGAGCACTGCCGCGAACTGGTCGGTGAGGCGAGCTCGCTTCTGGTTCTGGGCTCCTCGCTGACCGTGATGTCCGGGCTACGGTTCGTCCGGCAGGCGGCCCGGGCGGGAAAGCCCGTACTGATCGTCAACCACGACCCCACCCGTGGCGACGAGCACGCGCTCACCCGTGTCGCGCTCCCCTTGGGCCCGACCCTCACGGCCCTGGCCGACCGACTGGGTATCCCGGTCGACGACCGGGCAGCAACCTGAGACGACCGGGACGACCCTTCGGTCACCTGCAGCCGTCCGCACATAGCCGGGTTCGCCGGAGCCTTCCCGGGCCACCGGTTCCGCATCGACGACGTACTCGAGCACCACGACCGGTCGCTCGCACGGTGGACCCAGCTCGGCGAGCAGGGCGAGCCCGCCATGGCGGGCGTCAGCACCGCGCTCCACCGCGACGGCCGGCTCGCCGACATCATCGGGTTCTTCCTGCCCGCCTAAACGGTCCCGCAGCCTCGCCGAGCTCCTTGCCGATCACCTGGCGCTGCCGCTCGGCGAGGTCGCCATCCACGGCCACTGGAACAGCTAGCCACTGCGCGGCCCCGGTATCGAGCTCGCGATGGTGAGGGACACCCGCTACCTCCGCGTCGACGGCGCGGCCTGCGCCTCCCACAAGAAGGGCACGGCCGCCGCCACCACCTACTTCACCACGTACCGAGTCGACGGCTACTCCGAAGGCTTCGTGCCGCCCCGGCCCCCGGTTCAGGTGGGGCACTACGAAGACACGTTCCGCGAGGTGGACGGCATCTGGCTGCTCGCTACACGGACCCTGTTCCTCTCCTTCGCCGGCCCCACGGAACGCCTCGACGGACCTGGCCAGTCGTGATCCTCAGGTGCCGGGCTCCGAGTCCCCGGAGCCCGGCACATCGCGGGCCGCAAGCGTCCTGCGCCACGGAGAAGGGCATGCGGAATCGGTCACGGGACAGCCTGTCGTACGCAGGTCGGGGCGTTGCAGCAGCGGCCTGACCCGGAGGTGCAGGCACCTTTGCCGAGTGAGTCAGAGGTGGCCTGCGAAACGCCTCCAGGGGGATGGTCGAAAGCGCCGGCCCTGTGCGGTTCTCTGCGCCCCCTGACGGACAGCTGCCCCTTACGGTGCGTTTCCGGCTCTCAGTTGAAGATGTCCAAGAGGTCCAGCCAGGATCCGTCGTCGTTGGAGGAACGGGCCCGCATTGGGCGCGGATCCGGGTAGGTCTGCGCTGAAGCCCTCGCACGGACGATTTCCGGGCCGCCGCACGCCGCTACCGCGAAGGCGCCGAAAACCTTGGCGAACGCGGCCGGGTCGCGGAACTCCACGCCGAACGCCCGGCCGTCCCGAAGCGGCACCCACACCACCCGGTCGAATCGCGGCCACTCCAGCACCGGCTGGTCGTCCGCGGTCGACCGACCCTCCAGCCACAGGCGTGCCACGTGCAGCAGGTTCACCTTCTCCATGGACAGCCGCTTGCGCCGCACCCGCAGTTCACGCGTCGTGAGCGCGACACGCTGGTCCTTCTTCGGGTACCAGACGACGCCGATCCCGAACGGCACCCACAGCAGGATCCCGATCATCGGCCAGACCAGAGCGTCGCCCCACGATCGGAGCAGCCCGCCATCCAGCAGGTACAGGGCCCCGAAGACCAGAGCCCACTTCGCCGTCATCCGCCAGAACCCGGTGCCCTGCCGGTACAGGACCCGCCGCTTGCTTGCCGTTGCCATGCCCGCACGCTATCCGCAGCCGTACCTGCGTGCTTCGACGTCGGCGCCGTAGTGGGCGGGGGGCATGCCGATGCCTGGGAAAGCCAAGCAGCCGCGCCGGGAACATCCGGTCCGGCCGGCGTCGTTGCATCGACCGGGGGTCTGGCGCTGCGGGGGCGGGAACAATGGCATCCGCCCCGGCAGGGTCCGGCCTCCCGGGATCGCGGAACGCCCGCCGCGCACTCGGACCCATACATGTCTCTGCAGGAGGACTCCTTCATGACTGACCGGCCCTTGACGCTCATGGCAGTGCATGCCCACCCCGACGACGAGGCCACCGGAACCGGAGGAGTCCTCGCGCGGTACGCGGCAGAGGGCATCCGGACGGTTCTCGTGACGTGCACCGACGGCGGTTGCGGTGACGGGCCGGGGGGTGTCAAGCCGGGGGATCCCGGGCACGATCCGGCGGCCGTCGCCTTGATGCGCCGACAAGAACTTGAGGCGAGCTGTGACGTCCTCCAGGTCAGCGATCTGGAGATGCTGGACTATGCCGACTCCGGGATGATGGGCTGGCCGAGCAACGACGCCCCTGGCTCTTTCTGGAAGACCCCCGTCGAGGAAGGCGCTGCCCGACTCGCGGCCCTCATGCGGCAGTACCAGCCCGATGTGGTCGTCACCTATGACGAGAACGGCTTCTACGGCCACCCCGACCACATCCAGGCCCACCGCATCACGATGGCGGCGCTCGAGATGACCGCGCTGACACCGAAGGTGTACTGGACGACCATGCCGCGTTCGGCGATGGAGCGGTTCGGCAAGATCATGCGGGAGTTCCATGAGGACATGCCGGAGCCGGATCCTGCCGAGGCCGCCGCGCTGGCCGAGATCGGCCTCCCCGACGATGAGATCACCACGTGGGTGGACACCACCGCGTTCAGCGGTCAGAAGTTCGACGCGCTGGCCGCACACGCCAGCCAGGGCGAGAACATCTTCTTCCTCAGGATGGGCAAGGAGAGGTTCGGCGAGTTGATGGGTACGGAGACCTTCGTACGTGTCCAGGACGCCACCGGTGCGGCCCTCCCCGAGAACGATCTCTTCGCCGGCCTGCGCTGACGGCACGCGGTGGCGCTCCTGGTACGACGCCCTGGGCCGGCGTACCGCCAGGCAGCGTCCGGCTCCGGCAGGTGCGGTGCCCGAGGTAGTGGAGGAGACCGTCTCCACCTGGGACGGCACCACGCTGTGCGAGCTGAGCACGATTGCCGGCCGGACACTCCATGGCTGTGACCCTCAGCTGGAACCACGACGGCCGCCATCCGCTGACCCGGACGGAACGTATCGGGGACGCCTGACAGAAGGCGGTGGACCGCCGAGGGAGCTGGTCGGAGAGGACGGGAAGATCGCCTGGCGCACCCGCTCGACGGTATGGCGCGCCACCACCTGGAACCGGGACGCGACGGCCTACACGCCGCCGCGCTTCCCGGGCCAGTACTTCGACGCGGAATCCGGCCTCCACCACAACTACTTCCGCGCGTACGACGCGGAGACGGCCCCCTGTTTCCACCGGACCCGCTGAGCCTGCGCCCGGCGCCCCCTCCGGTCGCTTACGTCGGCAATCCGCTCACGTGGTTCGACTGCTCGGTCTGGCTCCGCGTCGGGGCTGCGAAGAGCGCCCCACGGCCCAGGGAACCGTTGCCGGCTCAGTCACGGGTCAGTCCGATCCATCGCCTGATGCGCGGAGTGACTGGCCCAGCGGCGTGAACGTGAACATTTCCTGCAGCAGCGTGCCCCCGACCCGGGCAGCGAGCAGGGCCGGCAGGGGACGGCCGGAGTCGTAGTCGTTCCAGAGGTGCAGAACGAGCATGGGGTTCTCAGGGCCGGCGGTGGCGTAGGCGAGAGCCTTGCTGGTGCGAGGGTTCGGGCCGCCGAAGACAGCGGAAGGTTCTCCGAACGCCGCGACGACGTCAGGCCAGTCCCGGTCCACTGCGCACCAGCCGGGCAGTGCGTCCCGCATGGACTGGTACTCCGCCTCCGACAGCACGCGGTCGAGGGTGAGCCACCCGCGGCGGTGGGCGAACTCCGCGTGGACGGAAGCGGTGTGCGTATCGCGGGCCGGGTCCTGCGGCAGCAGCCTCTCGAAGACGCTCTGGACGCCGTCCGTGTACCAGGCGCCGCACTCGGCGAGGCGAGACTGCTCTTCCGGCCATGCGCCGGCGTCCCGTTCGGACATGAGCAGATGATCCATCAGGAACCAGACGGCAGTATCGAGGTCGCCGTATGCGGCTGGGCGGCGCAGGACGCTCCCGAGCTGCTCGAGGAAGTGAGCTCGTATCTCATGGGACGAGGCAAGGCGTGGAGTGCTCGGCATGGGTGTGAGTGTGCCGGTTCGCTGCGGCGAGCGCGCACGAGCACACGGTGACTGGCCCGGGTGGTGAACTTGCCGGGGACGTGCGGGGCGGTGCCGGCGGCCGGCGGTGTGCGCGCGGCTGGACCGGTGGACTCGCGCCGTGCTGCCCCGGCCGGGGGCACGGCGAGGCGTGAGCCGCGACGGAATCGCCTCTCCCCAAGCGGCCTGCTGTACTTCTTCGGAAGCGGTCTCGTGCCGGCGGCACGAGTTTCTCCGATCATCTGTCACGTTCCGGTGCCCGGGTCCGTCAGTGAGGTGTCGCTGACCGAAAGATGGAAGGACAACACGTTGCTGACCAGCATCATGTACGTGACGCTCTATGTCACCGATCAGGACCGGGCGCTGAGGTTTTACACCGAGCAGCTCGGCTTGGAGAAGCGCATCGACTTCCCGAACCCCGGCGGGCGCTTCCTCACCGTGGGCGTCCCCGGCAGTCCGGTGGAGATCCTCCTGTGGGCGCACGGCGCGGCGGCGGGGCAGCCGGCCGAGCTGGTGCCGGGCGCCACGCCGGGTCCGGTCATCCTGGAATCGGACGACCTGAGGGCGGACTTCAAAGCGTTCCGCGACCGCGGGGTGACCTTCGACCAGCCTGAACCCGAGGACTACGGATTCGGCGTCCGCATCGAGACGGTGGACCCGGACGGCAACCGCATCTCGCTGCGCGAGCGCAGCCGCGCAGCCCGGGCCAACGGCTGACCTTTCGCAGACCCGGTGCGGCGGCCCGGGCCCCGGCTTCGAGCCGCGACCGCCGCACCGGCATGCCCCGGCGGCGGGTCTTGGTGGTGGCAACGCATGCACCGCGCCGCCGCTCACCCGGTGCGGGCATTCGTCGCGGGCAGCCCGGGGGTGGGTCACGTATGCAGGCGGCTGTTGGCGCCGACCACACTGATCGGCCCGTCCGGGTCGTCTTCGGGCAGGACGAAGGCGACCCCTGGGTTCGGTCCTTGAGCTGCTTGCGTTGCAGTTCCGTGTTCTCCAGCCATAGACGGTCGGGGGCGGCTCGGGCATCGTCGCGTGTGCGGCGGCCGTCCGCGGGTGTCACTCCGCGGGCGTGATCCGCCAGCTGCCGTGACATACATCGAGCGTTGCGGTGAGGTCGGCCCGCTGGGGGAACGTGACGCCCAGCCGCCACGGGTCTGGCAGGGCGGCCAGTCGGATGGTGACCAGATCCTCGGTGACGTTGCCGAGGGTTCCGATCCAGTGAGGTGCGGCGGCGATCAGCTGCTCGGGTAGCCGGGGCCCGGGCTCGGGAACGCGCGAGAGCGGCTCCCCAGCGAGTTCGGCGAGGGCGGAGCCGGCCAGCAGAGTCAGCAGCCGCGCCAGGACTGCGGCCGGCAGGGCGGGGTCGCGGGTCTGCAACATCACGTAACAGTCGTCGTGGCCCGAGAACCAGACCCGGGAGTCTTCCAGGCGGCTCAGGAGCGGCTCGTCAATGCCGGTCGTACCGAGCACGAGGGCGAGCTCGTCGAGTTGCTCCGGGGTTGCGTCGGCGGGTACGTCGATCACAGTCAGCTCGTACGGCGACCAGGTGCCGTCGAGGAGACGGGGGAGGAGGCCGCGGTCCATCACCAGGAACTCCTCCGAGAGTCCGTTCGTGCCGGACGCCCAGGACCCGAGGGAGTGGACCGTGCACGGCACGTCGAGCTCGGCCGCGATCAGTGAGGGTCGCAGCGGATGCCAGTGCTCATCCAGGTAGGAGTTGGTCTCGAGTGACACCACCGCCACGGCGTCGTTCGCCACGGCCGCGAGCAGGTCGACCAGCTCGGCCGCCTGGGCTGCACCGGCGCTCACCTGCCACAGGCCCTCGGTCTCACGGATGCTGAAACTCAATGGGAATGGCTGCCGCTCCATGCCGACACTGTTCACGCTGAACGCGCCGTGCTGCCCGACCTCGATCACTGCTCCACCCCCGAGAACCCGCCGGACGCCACTGCCCAGCCGCCGTCATCCATCAGCGCTGGTCAGTGGGGTGGGCCTGACATAGCCGGCCACCCGCGTCCGCCACCAAGCAGCAATCCTCGCCGGCACACTCATCTGGTTCGACAAATGACCGACAAGACGCCGCACAACTCCCGAGGCTTCAGCGGAGCGGGTGGGACCGCTGATGCCGACCAGGCGGGGCGAAGCTCAGCGCGTTCTCGTCGAGAGCATTGCAGACGGTCACCCGACTCGTCTCGAACTCGAAGCTCACGTCGACGTTTCCCTGCGCCAGATCCCTTCCTGTCCACTCGAGCAGTTCGACCCCTTTGAGAGACAGGCCCCGCAGAGCCTTCAGTTCGGGAAGAGGGTCGGAACGCCACTCCAGGTGGAAGCCGGGCCACCGGACGGGGGCACTGGGGTCGATCGTGTTCCACGTGAGGGAAAGGTCGTCGAACTTGTGATGATTGATCTCGACCCGCTCACCTTCGAAGTCGAACAAGAGCGGGCATTCACAGAACCACTCATCATCCTGGCGGTCCCAGACCATCCAGGCTCTCGTCAGGGTCCGGCCGGCAAGACCACGCAAGCGCTGCGCATGCTCCCGCACGACGTCAATGCGGCGGTTCAACCACACCGGCTGATAGCCCGCGATGCCAAAATCGAACATTGCGTCATCTTGTCAGAGCCGCCTCCCGTCGGTTCGACGCAGCCCGAGCGACGGCCGACCGACCACTTCCCAAACACCCCTGGCGGGACAAAACGCTCTTTGAGGACCGGCAGGCCCAGACTCTGCTCACGTAAGCCGAAGGTCAACTGACGGAACAGGCAGGCCCGGCAGGTCCGTCCCGGCTCTGGTGCACAGGGGGTGGCGTGCGCGAGGATCGCGGCCTCGCCACGCGATCATTTCCTTACAGGAGGACGTCCATGGTTCGCCGCATACCCCGCGGTCTCGTCTGTGCGGGCACCGCCACCGCAGCTCTGTTCGCCCTGGCCGGTCCCGTCTCGGCCCTGCCCTCGGCGGCCCCCGCCCCGGCGCCGCTTCCCCGCGCCCGCGTCTTCATGGTCAACCCCGTCCAGTCCTCCGGCGACCAGACGCTGACCGACGGCAAGGACGGCGCCGACACCGTGCCCTCCTCCGCCTACACCGTGGCTGCGCTGCGCAACCTGGACGGCAGCGGTTCGCTCTCCGGGAAGTGGGCGTACGTCCGCTCCGACACCGGCGCGTCCGCGAAGACGGCGGACGCCGCCGGCTACACCCGCGCCGACGACCAGTTCGAGCAGGTCATGGCGTACTTCTGGGTGAACGAGGCGCAGGAGTACCTTCAGGGCCTCGGATTCGGCAGCGAACTGCCGGGAGCCAACGACCGCGCACAGCCGCTGCGGATCAACCAGTGGGGCGCCGACAACTCGTTCTTCTCCGACAAGAAGGCCGAGATCCGCTTCGGCAAGGGCGGTGTGGACGATGCCGAGGACGCCGAGGTGATAGTCCACGAGTACGGCCACGCGGTGCACAACGCGCAGGTCCCCGGCTTCGGCACCTCCCCGGAGGCGGGCGCCATCGGTGAGGCGTTCGGCGACTACCTCGCGGTCGAGGTGGGCGCGCACGCGGACGAGGTCTACGGGTGGCCGCGCAAGGCGGACCTGGCGTGCGTCGCCGACTGGGACTCGACCGGTTACAGCGCGGCTCCGCACTGCCTGCGGCGGATCGACGGATCCAAGGTGTACGCCGACCGGGTCGGGGAAGTGCACGCGGACGGGGAGATCTGGTCGCGCGCACTGTTCGACATCCGCGGCGCGTTGGGCGCCCGGACGGCCGACCGGATCATCGTCAACGCGCAGTTCGGATTCCGAGCCGACACCGATTTCGCGGACGCCGCACGGACGACGATCTCGACGGCGCAGCGCATGTACGGCACGGGCGCGGCAGATGCCGTGCGCGCCGCGTTCGCGGCACGGCAGATCCCCGGGATCGCGTAGCCGCCGCACCGCGTGCGCAACGCCACCGCCCCGGGCCGTCGTCCCGGGGCGGTGGCGGGCCGGCTTCCCCGGCCCGGCTCCCCGGCCTGGATCATGGCGCCGCTGCGGCCATGACGGAGCCGTCGCCGGGTGCCTCCGCGGTGTCGAGGGGGTGCTGCAGGAGGGCGAAGGCGGAGTCCAGGCAGTCCGCGGCGCGGGCCGGGTCGGAGTCGACCTTCCGCATGATCTGCAGGCCCTGCACCAGGTTGAGCAGCAGCCGAGCGCCTTGCCGCGGGGTGACGGCCGCAGCGAGCTCCCCGTCCTGCGCGGCCCGCTCCAGCTGCGCGGTGAACGCCTCCTCGGCGTACCGGAGGTTCCGCCGGGCCAGCTGGGCGACCTCCTCGTCGTGCGGCAGCAGTTCGGCGATGCTGTTGACGCTGAAGCACCCTGCGTTTCCGGAGGCGGCGTCGGCGGCGAGGAGCCGGCCCAGGACGTCCCGAAGCTGGGGCAGCGCAGGCCCCTTGTCATCGAGCGCGGTGCCGAGCAGCCGGGTCTGGTGGTCCAGGTAGCGGCCGAGGGCCCGGACGAACAGCTGGTGCTTGTCCCCGAACGCCGCATAGATCGATCCGCGGCCCAGCCCCAGCTCCTCCACGAGGTCGCTCATCGCGGTCGCCTCGTAGCCCTTGCGCCAGAACAGGATCATCGCCCGGTCCAGGATCGCTTCTTCGTCGAACGTGCGTGGTCTCGCCATGCACCCCACGGTAGCGAAGGTCGGCGGCCGAGTCAGCACGTGGTTGACCGCTCGTTCCATAATCGGCTACGTTATGGAACGAGCGGTCCGGAACTCCCGAAGCGGAGCCGGGCCCACCCGTGAGACTGATCCGTCAGGAGCGAGCGTCGTGAAGGTCGAGATCTATTCGGACCTGGTGTGTCCGTGGTGCTACATCGGCAAGCGCCGCTTCGAGAAGGCCCTGGCCGCCTTCCCGGAGGCCGCGGGCGTCGACGTCGTCTACCGGCCGTTCCAGCTCAACCCCGCGGCCGCCGAGACGACGGAGCCGTCCGCACACGTCTACGAGCGCAAGTTCGGTCGCCCCGCCGCGACCATCTTCGGCCCGCTGACCGGTGCTGCGGCCGCCGAGGGGATCACGTTCCGGATGGACGACGCCCTGGCCACCAACACCTTCCAGGCGCACCGCCTGCTCTGGTTCGCCCGGCGGCACGGGCGCCAGGCCGAGGTGAAGGAGCGCCTGCTGGCGCACTACTTCACCGACGGCGGGAACCTCGGCGACCGCGAGGCCCTCGCGGGGCTCGCCGAGGCGGCCGGCCTCGACCGCGCCGCCGCGCTGGCCTTCCTCGCCTCGTCCGAGGGAGCGGACGAAGTCCGCGCCGAGCTCGCCGAAGCCGCCGATCTCGGCGTCACGGCGGTCCCCACCTTCGTGATCGACGGCACGTTCGTGCTCCAGGGCGCCCAGAGCCCCGAGGCCCTGCTCGACGCCCTGGAGAGGGCCGCGGCCGACCGCAACCCCGCGACCACCGCCTGATTTCTTGCCCAGCCCCACCCCACCCCTCACAGACTTGATCAAGGAGCATCTCATGAAGGCAGCAGTCATCGACCAGTACGGCCAGGTCCGCGACGTCGTGCGCGTCACCGACATGCCCGTCCCCGCCGTCGGCCCCCGCGACGTGCTCATCGAGGTCCGCGCAGCCGGTGTCAATCCGGTGGACCACCTGATCGTCAAGGGCTTCCTGAGCGCGGGTGCGCCGACCGGGCCGCTGGTCATCGGCAACGAGCTCGCCGGTGTGGTGACCGAGGTCGGCGGCGAGGTCACCCGCTTCGCGGTGGGCGACGAGGTCTTCTCCCGCGTCGACCCCCGCCTGGGCGGCGCCTTCGCCGAGTACGTCGCCGTGGACCAGTCGCTGGTCGCCGCCAAGCCGGCCGGCCTGACGTTCGAGGAGGCCGCCTCGCTGCCCCTGGTCGCGCTCACCGCCCTCCAGGCCCTGACCGAGCAGGCCGACGTACGGGGCGGGACGCGCGTGCTCATCCACGGCGCCGCCGGCGGCGTGGGCTCCGCCGCCGTCCAGATCGCCAAGCAGCTCGGCGCCGAGGTCGTGGCCACCGCCAGCGCCGGCAGCGTGGAACTGGTCCGCGAGCTCGGTGCCGACCGGGTGATCGACTACCGGGCCGAGAAGTTCGACGAGACCGTCTCCGGGGTGGACGTCGTCCTCGACACCATCGGCGGCGAGACGCAGGAGCGGTCCTTCGCCGTGATCAAGCCGGGCGGCACGCTGGTCTCGATCGTCCCGATCGCGGACGCCGAGGCCAAGCAGGCCCAGTGGAACGTCCGGGCCCGCAGCTTCTTCATGCGCCCGCACGGCGAGCAGCTGGCCCACCTCGCCGGCCTGGTGGAGTCCGGCCAGCTCCGGCCGATCCTCGAAACGGTCTTCCCGCTCGACGAGGCCTCCGAGGCCCTGCAGAAGGTCGAGCGAGGCGGTGCCCGCGGCAAGACCGTCATCGGTGTCCGCGCCTGACCGCACCCCCGCTCCCGGAGGCCGCCGCCCGCCCCACGGCCGGCGGCCTCCGTGACCTCGTCCAGCCCGGCCTGCATCTGCCCCGCTTCGACGTCTCGCGCAACGTCCTGGGCCAGCAGCATCCGCAGCACACACACGATGGGCGCGACCCCAAGGACGGCCAAGCAGAAGGGCCCGAATCCTTTGAGGATCCGGGCCCTTCTGGGCAGTAGCGGGGACAGGATTTGAACCTGCGACCTCTGGGTTATGAGCCCAGCGAGCTACCGAGCTGCTCCACCCCGCGTCGGTGAACCCCACCCTACGCTACCGCCCGGCCCGCGTTTGACCGGCTTTTCGTGCATGGTGCCGGCGCACAGGTTCCTCCGGGGCGAAAGCAGCCTTGCGGATGGCGCGGCGCAGCTCCTCGTCGCCCGGCCTGCCACCCGGCGCGGGCAGTCCGTCAGGGTCTGCGAACGGGTGCCGCATTGCGGTAGGCGGCCCTGGCGGCCTGGATCCGGCCCGAGGCGGTCTACGGCAAGCGGCGCATCGACGCCGTTTCGCGCGCCGAACCAATCAGCTGCGTACCGCGTCCCCATATCCGCCGTGGGGCGGGCGGTGGCACGGGTGTGACTGAGGGCGACACCTGGCTCCGTCCAAGGGCCGCGGGCGTTCCTACAGGTCGGGAGTCGCGGTTCCTACGAGGGCGGTGTGGATTCCTGCGGGACCGGCGGGTGGGATGCGGCGCGGGTGTCGTCTTCCTCCGCGCGCGGCCAGTATCGGCCTTCGAGGGCCTCGGCGCTGCGGTTGAGCCGGACCAGGACGTCCTCCAGCTCCCGTACCTCCTCAGGGGACCAGTCGGCGACCACCCGGGCCAGGCAGGACTGGTTGGCCTCACGGTCTCCGGCGAGACGGCACCCGCCTTCAGCGGTGATGCGCAGCTTGCGGGCGATGCCGCCGTCCGGGTCCGCGACGCGCTCGGCCAGTCCGCAGCGCAGCAGCGCGGCCGTCTGGCGGTTCACGGTCGAGGTGTCGAGCCCGAAGGCCTCTGCCAACTGTCCGATGGACATGGGGCCTTGTGTTTCGATCCGGCTGAGCAACAGGTACGCCGACCGCTCGAGGCGTTCGGGGTCGCGCTCGCGCCGGGCAAGCACCTGGTGCCGCGAGAGCAACATCAGCTCCCGCTCCAGTTTCTCCATCACTGCGCCTCCCGCTCCTTTCGGCGCTCCATTATCGCCGACCCGTGGACCGGCAGAGCTCTGCCGGGGGGTCTGCGGACGGCTCCGCGCGCGGGCGCGGGCCAGGTCCGCGGCGATATGCATTATGCATAGCGTGTGTACTATGCACTCCTCGTTGTCACCCCGACGAGCCACAGCTCAACCCGGAGGACCCGCATGACCGTCACCACGTCCACCGCCTCCCGCGCGGCCGAGATCCTGTCCCGGCCCGTCACGCTGAACGGCCTGACCGTCCCCAATCGCATTGCGATGGCTCCGATGACGCGGATGTTCTCACCCGGCGGCGTGCCGGGCGAGGACGTGCAGGCGTACTACGCCAGCCGGGCCGCCGCGGGTGTGGGCTTGATCGTCACCGAGGGCACTTACGTCGGCCACGAGTCCGCCGGGCAGAGCGACCGGGTGCCGCGGTTCCACGGCGAGGACCAGTTGGCGGGGTGGGCGAAGGTCGCCGCGGCCGTGCACGAGGTAGGAGGCACGATCGTGCCTCAGCTGTGGCACATAGGCATGGTGCGTAAGAAGGGCGAGGCACCGTACGCCGACGCGCCCGCCGTCGGCCCCTCCGGCGTCCGCGTCGACGGCACCGAGGGGACGGGCAAGGCGATGACCCGCGCCGACCTCGACGACGTCATCGGCGCGTTCGCTGACGCCGCTGCGGAGGCCGAGCGGATCGGCTTCGACGGTGTCGAACTGCACGGCGCCCACGGCTACCTGCTCGACCAGTTCCTGTGGGAGCGCACCAACCGCCGCACCGACGCCTACGGCGGCGACGCGGTGGCCCGTACGAAGTTCGCCGCGGAGATCGTGGCCGCGATCCGCGAGCGCGTCCCGGCCGACTTCCCGGTGATCTTCCGCTACTCGCAGTGGAAGCAGGAGGCCTACGACGCCCGGCTTGCCCAGACCCCGGAGGAGCTGGAGGCGATCCTGGCCCCGCTGGCGGCGGCCGGCGTCGACGCGTTCCACGCCTCCACCCGGCGCTACTGGCTCCCGGAGTTCGAGGGCTCGGACCTGAACCTGGCGGGCTGGACCAAGAAGCTCACCGGCCGGCCGACCCTCACCGTCGGCTCGGTCGGCCTCGACGGCGACTTCCTCCGCGCCTTCGTCGGCGAGGGTGCAGCGCTCGGCGACATCGACAACCTCCTGGACCGCATGGAACGCGAGGAGTTCGACGTGGTCGCTGTCGGCCGGGCGCTGCTCCAGGACCCGCACTGGGCGGCGAAAGTCCTCGGCAACCGCTTCGACGAGCTGAAGCCGTACGACGCGGCGGCGCTCAGGTCGCTCAGCCGGTAGCCGGCCGACCGGTCAAAAGACGGACGGACTGACCGTACGGTTCGAAGGCGACAGCGTGGCAAGGGAGCTGGCTCGTGCACTCCCGCCGCGGGCCGATTCGCCGGCGAGCTGTACGGCATCCCGGGCGCGCGGTTCTCGCCGGCGTCGCCGGAGGGCATCACGATGATCTGGCTGGGCACACCAGCCCGCATGCTCCTGACCGGGATCTCCCCGATGCCCATGCGGGGTCCCGTGTCCACCGACTGGTGGACACGGGGTCCACCGGTCGGGGCTGCCGGGGGAACGGCGCTGCGGACGAGCATCTGAGGCATGAGAAATCGCCCAGTGCGCATGGCCCGTTGGAGCGCCCGACACCCGTGGAGCGCGATCATCGGATGGTTCGTATTCGTCCTCCTGTGCCTCGGCGCCGGCATCGCGACCGGCAGCAACGCGGCGACCACCGAGGACTTCCGGGTCGGGGAGGCCGGGCACGCCGAGTCGATGGCGACCGACGGCGGTCTCCAGCGCCGGCCCACCGAGCACGTCCTGATCCGCGCGAGGTCCGGTCGTCCGGACACGGAGTCGGCCGCTTCCGCGGCCCGTGAGCTGACCGACCGGATGGCCGGGCTGCCCGAAGTCGACGACGTGGCCGCCCCGGTCCGTTCGCAGGACGGCAGCACCCTGCGCGTGACCGTGGTCCTCAAGGGCGCCGAGCTGGAGGGCAGGAAGAACGTCGTCCCGCTCCTCGAACAGACGGCGAAGGTGGCTGCCGGCCATCCGGAGCTGGTCGTGGAGGAGACCGGCTCGCCCGCCATCAGCAAGGGCGTCAACGACCAGCGCGCCGACGACCTCGCGCTCTCCGAACGCCTCACGCTGCCGGTCACCCTCGTCATCCTGCTGATCGTCTTCGGTTCCGTGGTCATGGCCGGTGTGCCGCTGGTGCTGGCGCTCTCCTCGATCGCCGCCACCCTGGGCCTGGCCATGGTCGCCTCCCACGTCCTGCCCGACCCCGGGGTCGGGACCAACATGATCCTGCTCATCGGCCTCGCCGTGGGCGTCGACTACACGCTCTTCTACCTCAAGCGCGAACGCGAGGAACGCGCCCGTGCGGAAGGCCGGCTCAGCCCCGAGGCACTGGTCGAGCTCGCGGCGGCGACGGCCGGCCGGGCCATCGTGGCCTCCGGCCTCGCGGTGATCGTCTCCACCGCGACGCTCTACCTCGCCACGGACGTCATCTTCTCCTCGCTGGCGACGGGCACGATCCTGGTCGTGGCGGTCGCCGTGGCCAGCTCCCTGACCGTGCTCCCCGCCCTGCTCGTGAAGATCGGCCACCGGACCGAGCGCCGGGCCGCCAAGAGGGCCGCGCGGCGGGCGCGCCGGGGCGGGCCGGTCCGTACCGAGCCGGGGAAGGCGCAGAAGCCGGAGAACGGCAGGGTGTTCGCCGCCCTGCTGCGCCCCGCGCGCCGCCATCCCGCGATCACCCTGTGCGTGTCCGTCCTGCTCGTGCTCGGCATGGCGGCGCCCGTACTCGGCATGAAGCTCATCGACCCGGGCAAGGACACCTTCTCCCGCGACATCCCGGCCATGCGGGTCTACGACCGGCTGACCGCAGCCTTCCCGGAGCTCCTGGTCAAGCACGAGGTGGTCGTCTGCTCGGCCCCCGACCAAGCCCCCCAGGTACGCGAGGCCCTGGCGGACCTGGGCCGTCTGGCGCTGGCGGACCCGCTGTTCGCCCGGAACGCCGAGCCGGTGGTGCGCACGTCTGCCGACGGCCGGACCAGCGTGCTCGAACTGGCCGTCCCGTACCCCGCGCCCTCCGGCCCGGCGATCGAGTCGCTCGACCACCTCCGCGGGGCGTACCTGCCCGCCACCGTCGGCGCGCTGCCCGGTGTGGAGGCAGCGGTGAGCGGCGACGTGGCCCGCGGCCGGGACTACGTCGAGCACGAGAGCGGCAAACTGCCGTTGGTCATCGGATTCCTCCTGCTGCTGACCTTCGTGATGACGGTGTGGGCCTTCCGCTCGGTGGTCATCGCCCTGGTCGGCGTCCTGCTCAACCTGCTCTCCGCCGCCGCAGCGCTCGGCGTGCTGGTCCTGGTCTTCCAGGGGACCTGGGCGGAGGGGCTGCTGGACTTCGACTCCCTCGGTGCGATCGCGTCCCGCGTGCCGCTGTTCCTCTTCGTGATCCTCTTCGGGCTGTCGATGGACTACCAGGTGTTCGTGGTCAGCCGGATCAAGGAGGCGAGGGACCACGGGATGACGGCCCGCGCGGCCGTGCTGGACGGCATCGGCCGGTCGGCCAAGGTGGTGACGAGCGCGGCCATGGTGATGGTCACGGTGTTCGCGGCCTTCGTCTTCCTGCACCTGACCGAGATGAAGCAGATGGGCTTCTGCCTGGCGGTGGCGGTCCTGCTCGACGCCGTGGTCGTCAGGATGATGATCCTGCCGTCGGTCCTGCTCCTCCTCGGTGAGCGGGCATGGTGGCCACGGCGCCCCGAACGGCAGGCCGGGACCGCCACCGGGCCCGTCTTCCCGGTCGCCACTCCCTCCACCCGCCCCGTTGGCTAGTCTGACGATCATGCTGCAACGACCTCAGCGCGGTGACCCGTTGTGGATCTGGGCCCTCCACGGGTGGGAGACGCTGTCCTGGGCCCTCATCGCCCTGGTCACCCTGATCACCCTCGTGGGCGGTGCCCCGGCCGCGACGAAATACGGGGTGGCGGCGCTGGTGGCCGTCCTCGCCCTCGGCTACGCGCTCGTGCGCTGCCGTCCCGGCAACCCGGTGCTGCGCCCGTCCGGCTATCTGTGCCTCCTCGTGGCGGCGCTGGGCGGTCTCTCGTACGTCGGGGACGGCTTCGGGGTCTTCTACACCGTGACGCTCGCGCAGTTCGTCATCCACGCGGGCGGCCCCAGGGCAGCGGTCCTTTCCATGGGTCTGGGCGCGGTGGCGATCACGGCGGGCGGCACGCTGCGGGAAGGGCCCAGCCTCGACGTCCTGACCACCAACACGATCTCCTCCCTCGCGGTGTTCGCGGTCGGCGTGCTGATCGCGGTGGTGACGCCCCGGGCCCTGGCACTGCGGGACGAACGGGCCCGGCTGCGGGCGGAGTTGAATGCGGCCCAGCTGGAGCTGGTCGAGGCGTACCAGCGCCAGGGCGCCGCGGAGGAACGCGAGCGCCTCGCCCGGGACATCCACGACACCCTCGCTCAGGGCTTCGCCTCCATCATCGTGCTGGCGGAGGCGGCCCGGTCCGGGCTCGCCGTGGACCCCGGCCGAAGCGCCCGGCAGCTGCAGTCCATCGAACAGACCGCCCGGGAGAACCTCGCCGAGGCGCGCGTGCTCGTCGGTGCGGCCCCCCGCAGCGGCGTGGCCGCCGGATCGGTCGCGACGACGCTCCGCCGCACCTTGGACCGGTTCACCGAGGACACCGGGCTCACCGTCACGGCGGAGCTGGCGGACATCGCGTGCGACCAGCCGACGAGGGTCGTGCTGCTGCGGTGCATGCAGGAGTCCTTGGCCAACATCCGCAAGCACGCGGACGCCTCCACGGTGAGCGTCGTCCTCGCCCGCCACCCGGCCCACATCGAGCTGGAGATCACCGACGACGGACGCGGGTTCGTGGTCGAGGAAGCCGAGGGCTTCGGTCTGGTCGGAATGGGCAAGCGCCTCGCGGAGTCCGGCGGCGGCCTCACCGTCACCAGCTCGGTGGGCGACGGCACCCGGATCCTCGCCGTGATCCCCGTGAACCCGATGGTCCGCACGAACGGTCAGGTGTGACATGACGACAGTGCCCACGGCCCCCGCCACGACACGAGGCCACCGCCTGCGCGTCATCCTGGCCGACGACCATACGGTGATGCGTGCCGGACTCGTCGCGCTGCTGGCCTCCGAGCCCACGATCGACGTCGTCGGCGAGGCCGGGGACGGCCGCGAGGCGGTGCGGCTCGTCGAACGGCTCGACCCGGACGTGGCGCTCCTCGATCTGCGCATGCCCGTCCTCGACGGCGTGGGTGCCACCACCGAGATCGTCGCGAGTGGCGCCCGCACCCGCGTCCTCATCCTGACCACGTACGACACCGACGCGGACATCGAGCGCGGTGTCGAGGCGGGGGCGACCGGCTACCTCCTCAAGGACGCCACCCGCGACCAACTGGTCGAAGCCATCCACGCGGCCTCCCGGGGCGAGACCGTCCTCGCCCCGCGCGTCGCGCAGCGGCTGGTGGCGAAGATGCGCCGACCCGTGCCCGTGGCGCTCACCGCGCGCGAGGCCGAAGTACTGGGCGCGGTCGCCGACGGGTTGTCCAACGCGGAGATCGGACGGCGACTGTTCATCGGAGAGGCCACGGTGAAGACCCATCTCCTGCGGATATTCGCGAAGCTCGACGTCAGCGACCGCACACGCGCCGTGGTCGTGGCGATGAACGACGGGTTGCTCCGACAGCGCTAGGGCACGGTTCTGCCGGTCAGGCCGCGGTGCGGGCGGCTTCTGCTGAGCAACCTGGAGATCGGCACGGCAGGGAACGCAGAAGGGGCTGGCAGGGGCGCTCTACCTCGCGCAGGGCTGGTGGCACCGTGCGCAGGGTCGGGTCTGGCTGGGTGGTGCGGAGGAAGTTCGATCACGCTGGCCAGGGGCTGAGGGGCAGCCGGGAAGCGATCACCTGGCAGGCACCTCCCCCTTCGGAGCCGCCGCAGGCGGCTGGCGGAAGCGCCGGGGACCGGTCAGGCTCCAGAGTGCTGGTACGGCTGCTGCGCCTGCCCGTACGCCTCACCGCCGGGAGCGCCTGCGGCTTGCGCCTGCGACTGCTCGGCCCACTCCTTGGGCACTTCCTGCTCCATACCGCAGAACGTGCACTGAGTCGCAAATTTCGTCGAGATGGGGAACAACGGCACGAAGAACAGCGTGAACTTGGTGACGTACTTCCTGACCGCATGCGCGACAGGGTTGCCGCAGTGACGGCACGTCAGCATGAGGATCGCGAGCTGGTACACGTATGCCGTGGTGCCGAAGATGATCATGCGTGGAGTCCTTAAAACTGGGGCGGGCGGAGGAGGCTGGGGTGAGGCGGCGGGTGTCCGCTCTCCGTGCCGTGTGGTGATTCCATTACGCCCTGGGTGGGGGGTCTGGGTCATGGCCCGGAAACTCGCGGCTTGACAAAGCCGTCACGAAGACCGGCGCAGGCCGGGGCCGGGCGACCGGACCGGTTGCGCTGTGGGGCAGCCACAGTCCTCGACGGGAAGCGCCGAACCTTGATCACGTGCCGTCGAATCTTGACGGACGCGAGGTCGCCCGCAATCCTGAGCCCGGACTCTGACCTGCGGTTTTGTTGAGACTAGCGGAGCTACCCTCTGGTGCTCGACAGTGCGGAAACGCCTCCGGCCGGAGGGCGAGCCGGGTCGTCGTCGCGGTGCGCGCCGTCGAGGTGACGCAGGCCGCGGTGTCGGTGTGGGCGCCAGAGTGTCGTCGCGGGGCCCCGCGCCTGCCGGCCAGGCGCAAAGGGCCCCCGGGGCGGGAAGAGGGGGCAGCTGCGGCCCGGCCGTCGGCGGTGCGGGCCGGGGGAGACCTCGGTGGCCTGGGTAGCCGATCCTGCAAGCGGGGCGACCTCGAGGGAGGCCCCGGGATGGTGGTGCGGCCCCGGTTGATCCGATGCTTTCGCAGGCCGCGAAGTCGAGGCCGGGCTCCGGTGTGCTGGGGGGTGGCGCGGCTTTTGGGCAGAAGTTCGACGGGCACCGTGCGCTGCTGTTCACCCGGGCCGACCCGGGCGGCCGGGTGCTGCTCCAGACCCGCCGCGGCTCCCTGCGCACGCCTTGTACAGCGGGTCCTCGAGGGGTGGCCGTGTGGTGCACGAGGCGTGCGTAGAGGTTGATGCAGCTCAGCAGCAATGCGCTCGACATGGGCAACGGGATCGACCTCGACCCGGCTGTCGCCATCCCAGGCCACGGCGGACGAACCGCCGCCGACACCCGCCAGGGATGAGCGCGGAGCGGTGGTAGTACAGGGTCTGGGGCGAAGCCGTCTGCCGAGGCTTCGCCCCAGACCCACTGGTCATGGCCGGGCGGTCAGGAGGGCAGGGCCCCCTCCGCCAAGACCCGCTTCCCGGCGGGATTCGCGGCTTGCTACCTGTCGACGGCGTCGGTTACGCGCTGCCAGCTGTCCAGGTCTGCGATCCGACCCTCCAAAGCCGGGCGCATGCCCGTCGTGCTGGAGGCGCCAAGAGCCAGGCGCAGCGGCGGGTTGGGGCTGTCGACAGCGGTCCGGATGCCTGTAGCGATCCGCGCCGCGGTGGAGAACGCGGACGCCGGCAGCTCTCCGATGCCCTTCTGGACCTCGCGGACGGTCTGGTCGTAGTCGCTCAGGCCGGCTGCGACATCGAGGTTGGCAAGGAAGGGGGTCGCGGTCAGCCCGGGCTGGATGATCGTGACCTTGATCCCGAGCGGTGCGACCTCGGCCGCCAACGCGTCCGACAGCCCCTCGACCGCGTACTTGGTGGCGGCCAGCAGACCCACGCCGGGATGGGCGGACTGCCCGTAAACCGACGAGCCCTGGAGGATGTGCCCGGACCGCTGGGCGCGGAGCACCGGCAGCGTTGCGCGGAGCACGTTGAGCACTCCGAAGACATTCGTGTCGAACACGGCACGGACCTGCGTGTCGGATGCCTCCTCGACGGCTCCGAACAGTCCGTATCCCGCGTTGTTGGCCACGACGTCGATACGGCCGAACCGTGCGAGCGTGCCTTCCACTGCGTCCCGGACGGCTCGCTCGTCGCGCACGTCCGCCTGGATGAGAAGCAGGCGCTCACCGTGCGCTTGCGCCAGTTCGTCCAGGGAGGAGGTGTCGCGGGCGAGGGCCGAGACGGTGTCGCCGTTCTCCAGTGCCTGGAGCGTCAGTTCGCGGCCGATGCCGGACGTCGCGCCGGTGATCAGCCATGTGCGGAGGGGGGTCTGGTGGTTGGATTTTCCGTTCATGTTGCGACCGTAAGACGTTAGCTCGCAACGAGTCAACCTAGATCGACGGGGAAGTTGCCGACTAGTTGAATTAGCACCGCTCGCCCTGATGTACTGTGGGAGGATGATCACTGCGGCAGCCGGAACTCCCAAACCCAGCCCCCGCACCGTCACGCCGACGGTGGAGACCGTTCTCGCGTTCGTGAACACGCGCGCGGACGGATCGGGCCGCCGAGAGTTGTTCGGGGACGGGGACTCGTTCGCGGCGTGGCTGGCGGAGCGCGACGAGTTCGGTGGCGAAACCGTGGTGACCGACGCTGACGCCGCGGTCGCGCGCGAGCTGCGTGATGCGCTGGTGACCGTGCTGCTCGCGCACTCGGGCGATGAGGAAAGTCTGGGTGAGCCGCTGCTGCGTGCCGAGCGGCACCTGCGACGTGTGGGTTCGCTCTACCCGCTGGCGACGGTGGTCACGGCCGGCGGTGTAGAGCTGGCCTCGCCGCAGACGGGGGTGCCGCGCGTGTTCGGAACCGTACTGGCTGCGGTGACGACCTTCGCCCAGAGCAGCGACTGGGGACGCATCAAGGCGTGCCGGAACCCCCCGTGCCATTTCGGTTTCTTCGACCGCACCCGCAATGGGGGAGGGCTGTACTGCAGTACTGGCTGCGGTTCTCAGGTGTCCATGCGCAAACACCGCCAGCGGCAGCGCCATGGCAGTGGTACGCCGTCCGAAGCGTGAGTCCGCCCTTCCAACGAGGAGGGCGATCACCCCCACCGGCAAGCGAAAGAGTCAGAACCCTGGCCTGGCCGGCCTCTACCGGGCACTCGCCGAGCACGAGAAGTGCCGGGCGCATCCCGGAGCCGTCGAATCGGCCCGAGACCGGAGTGGAAGATCTTGAACTTAGAACGTGCCTGGCCCGAGCCGACTGGCTGGACGCACCCGTCTCAACGTGCGCGAACCCGAACCCTGACGGCTACCACCTAAGTCGGCCGCGGCGGGGGGCTGATAGACCGGCGGCCGTACGATGACCGCATGACCGCCGCGCAGTCGAGGAGCCGGCGCCCTGCCGGGCGCGGTTTCGTGCTGCTCGTCCTCGTGGTGCTGGCCGGTGTCCTGGGCATGCATGCCCTGGCCCCGAGCCCCTTGCCGACGGCGCACGCCGGCACCGGCCACACCATGGTCATGGCGCACGCGGAGGCTGGCTCGGTCACGGCGGGGGACTGCTCGCACTCGGCCGGTGGATCGCATCATCTCGATCACGCGGACGGTACGTGCGCCGCCGCCGGGGTGGGCTCCTCCTATGCTCCGCCGGCGCTCAGTGCCGCCTTCGGCGAGGTTCCCGCCGCCGTAGTTCCGGCCGCGGTGGCGCCGGAGGCGGCGGTGAGGCGGGCGCCGCCTGACCTTTCCGAGCTGCAACTCCTGCGGATATAGAGCGGCCCGCACGGCACTCACTGGTCCGATGACCGGTGCCGTGCTCCCGGCACGCCCTCTACATCCGTACACGCACGCCCTGACGCGGGGCTGCGCATCAAGGAGTTGCATCACCATGAACCGCAACCGTTCCCTCATCCGCCGTACCGCCGCCGTCGCGGCCGCCGCGGCGGCCGCCCTGGTACTGGCCGCCTGCGGCAGCAGCGACAGCGAGGCCGGCCACGAAGGCCACACCTCCGCCTCCCCGTCGGCTTCCGCTCCCGCTGCCCAGGGGCAGCCCAACGCGGCCGATGTTGCGTTCGCCACGGGAATGATTCCCCATCACCGGCAGGCCGTGGAGATGGCCGACCTGGCCCCGACCCGGGCGGACTCGGCCGAGGTGAAGAAGCTGGCCGAGGAGATCAAGGAGGCCCAGGACCCGGAGATCAAGACGCTCTCCGGGTGGCTGACCTCCTGGGGCGAGCAGGTGCCCGCCGAGGGCGCCATGGACCACTCCATGCACGGCTCGGACGGCGGCATGATGACCGCCGAGGAGATGGACGACCTGAAGAAGGCTTCCGGCAAGGCGTTCGACGCCGCCTTCATGGAGCTGATGATCAAGCACCACCAGGGCGCGGTCGCGATGGCCAAGACGGAGCAGAAAGACGGCTCCTACCAGGGCGCCAAGGACATGGCCGGCGCCATCATCACCTCCCAGGCCGCCGAGATCACCCAGATGAACAAGCTCCTCGGCAAGAACTGACCCCTGTCGGCGGGTCTCCCGTCTGGCCCTCCGGTGACACGGAGGGCCAGAGGCCGTGCACGGCTGTCGCTGGCGAGGTGGACGCTCGCGCTCATGCCGCCACGGGACCGTCCGAGCGCATGGTCGACAGGTTCGGACTCGGCGCCCCTTCTTCCTGGTACCGACGACGTGTTGACGGGCGACCTTGACCATCGCCTCAAGCTCGAACTCCACTGGAACCGCCCCGCGTTCCATGCGCGATACTTAGCTCTGTGCCTTGCCCGTCGCCGCTGCCAGCGCAGCCTGCTTGACGCCTGTCGCGCGGCGCCGCTCTCCGATTCGCGAGCCCAGCATCCGCTGCCGCGAAAATATCTCCGTCACCCCGTCCCCTTCCTGGCGGTCGTGTGTCTGTGGAGACTGCGGTTTGGGCCTCAGTACCGGCCATGGCCCGTCGCCAGTCTGGCAGCGGTTGTCACTGACCAGCGGCCAGTCGGCGGGCGGTATGGCCGGTCGATGCGCGGGTCGATGGCTGCCGCGTCGTTGACACCGTGGTCTGCCCCATGCGACAAAGGCCATCTGGCAGTGCGCCTGCCCGAGGCCACCTGGTCGTCGTGCGCGGCTGTCCCTGCTCTCGGCGCGTCGTCTCCGACGACGTGAGGCGAACGCCCTCCTCCACGCTGACTTCTGCAACTGCATCAGCGCTCCAGAGTCATCTGACCGACCACGACGGGAATCCCGACATGACCCTCATGCCCGGATCGCGCGTGCCGGGACGGACTTGGACTGTCCGGCTCACCGGCCATGCCGATCACACCGTGTCCGTCACCTGCAGCAGCGAGGCCTGCCGCATGCCGGCACGGTCGAAGGACACCATGCCCCTGCGGCGCTTCGCCGCTGAACACGTCAGGGCCCACGCCCGGCTTGCCTCGGTCCGCCCCGACGCTGCCTGCTCCTGCGGGGCCGCGCAGTGCGTGTACCACGAGGCCAGCGTCCAATGCAGCGGACCCACGCTCCTCGTCCTCGTGCACAACCCGGCCGTGGGACAGGTCTGGACTCTGGCCGAGGTGTGCCAGGTCTGCGCCTCGCAGATCCCCCACATCTCCATTCTCGCGCGAGCACAGAGCCTGGCCCGAGCAGGTACGTCGCCGACCGTCGCTGCCGCGCCGCCGGCAGCCCGGTCGGCGGTCCCGGGCGGGTTCTCCTCACCGCAGGCCGCCCCCGAGGAGCCCATGGGCCGCCGTCGGCCCCGCCGTCCCGGGTCACGCCGCGTGGGGTGAAGGGCGCTTGCGTTCCATAGGGCCGAGGTCTTCGTGACTGGCGATGTGGTTTACCGCGGCTGTGAGGTGGCCTGCGGTCTTGGGCTGCGGCACGGTGATGCTCCTATGGATCGTCAAGCCATGGAGGCGTTTGGCGCGCCGTAGGGTGCCCTGATGCGGTACTTGGCAGAGTCGTTCATCCTTGGGTCCTTGCGGCGGGGCCGTCCGGTCGAGCAGTTTCTTGGGCCGTGCGGCTCGTCAGAGCGCCCGGGTGTGCGCTATGTAGAGGTTCGCCCGACGAAGACGTCTTATGAGATCCATCTCCATACCGTCGAGGACGTCGGCAGCGAGAACTTCTTGGATCTGGGCGAGTTTCCTCCCTTGGATCCCGATGACGAGGACGACGAGTTCGGTCGGCTCCTGGGCATGGCCGAGGATCCGTTGACCGCGCTGATCGCTGCCGAACAGCACTCTGGAGCCGAGCGCGGTCGGTGGGTCAACGAGAACGTCGTCCAGGACGAGTACGGCGACTTCGTTCGCGCGGGACGGCCGCACGGGGCTTCCCTTGACAGTCATCCGCGGTCTGTCGTGCCAGACGATCTATGAACCCGGGTGGGTGATCAGGCGGCCCGGAGTTGGTCCCGGTCAGCGTGAGCGAGGTCATCGTCTCGGCGGATCCCGCGTTCGAGGGCGGAGACGGTGGCCGGCCAGACGCCGAAGTGGCCTGCTGCAGCGGTAAGGGTGATGTTCTAGGACTGTGGCAGAGGTCGCAGGTCTGCGATGGCGGGAACGGTGACCGGGGTGGTCAAACACCCGAACACCTCCCGGGCGATGGCTCGCTTCAAGAGCCGGATGGTCTCCTTCTTCGTCCGACCTGCGGCGGTTTGTCGTGCCACGTACTCGTGGGTGCGGGAGTCCGCAGACATGCGGACCAGTGCGATGCGATAGAGGGCGGCGTTGGCTGCTCGGTCGCCGCCTCGTGAGAGGCGGTGCCGGTTGGTTTTGCCGCTGGAGGCGGGGACGGGCGCGGCCCCGCAGAGCGCGGCGCAGGAGGCCGCGGTCCGCATGCGTTCGAAGAAGCGCCGTCCGCAGAACGCCACGGCGAAGATCGGCGCGGCCCCGGGGCTTTGGCGAGTCGACGGCCAAACCCTGCGCGGGCTGCGCGAATTGAACGGGCCGGCTGTGCAACGACGGCATGACCCGGCACGGTATCCCTTCGACGTCCTGCCGGCTCAGCCGACTTGGGCGACTCACTAGACTGCCCCGGCGCGCGGGCGACCGGAGGCCAAACGTATGATCTCGCTTTCTCCCCAGAGCGAAGGTCGAAGAACCAGCGATGCCACCCCGTAAAACCCATGGAAAGTACGCCGGTTGGATCGCCACTGCAGTCGCGGTGGTCCTCTCCGTTCCGGTAATCAGTTCCCCCGCTCAAGCGGCCCCCGGAGACCCGGCGACCGCGTCTTCCTTCAACCTCAAGTCCGGACCGGACCTCAGCGGTCACGTGGCCGATCTGAAAGCGGCGTTGCCCACGCAGGGCGTTCAGGATCTGCTCGACCAGGGAAACCGGGTCGCGCGGACGGGCGCGTCCTGCACCACGGACCCGTTCGGCTCGGGCGACGACGGCAAGGTGCTGGCTCCCGCCAGGAAGCTCTGCTGGGATCCCGGCGACTCCGCCACCGAGGAATGGATACCCCAGGGCATGACGGGTGTCTCGGACGCCCAGGCCGACGAACTGTGGGGCTCCCGCAAGCCACTGGTCACCGCCTGGTACGACAAGGTCGGCAGCAAGGGCGTCCGGCTGTCGTTCCTCGACCCCGAGACCGCGATTCCGGGCGACCCCGACGGCCGCCGGTACCGTCACGTCCTCCTCGTGGAGCCGTACTACAACAGCTTCAACCACATCTCCTACAAGGCCGTCGACGTCCACGCGGGCGGCATCGCCTGGTACAAGTACTACCTCTACGTCGCGGACACCATGAACGGCCTGCGGGTCTTCGACATGCGTTCCATCCTGGACCTCAACCCGGACCAGAACGCATCGGTGGACGACACCACGCTGGACGGCCTGAAGAGCAACGTCCGGGACGAAACCCAGATCGGCCGGCAGAACAACGTCTACTACAGCCACACGTACCGGTATGTGATGCCACAGGTGGCCTCGTACAAATTCGTCAGCGCCCAGGGCAATTCCTCCGCGGGGACCTGTGTGGCCACCGGAGCGCCGAAGGCGTCCTACATCTCCGTCGACCGCAGCGACACCGCCGCTCCTGCTCTGATCATGGGCGAGTACTGCGACTCCGACGACGCGCACCCCGAAAAGGGCCGGATCGGCACACTGCCGATCGACGACGGCACCGGCCTTCTCAAGTCGACCAACGGCGTGGTCAGCGCGACGGGCGCGTTCTACCTGCCCCGCGACCTTACCCAGGGCGCGGCACGCTACGACGGCATGTACTACTTCAACCGCAGTTGGACCACCCATAGCGGCAGCCTGCGCCGGGCGACCGTCTCCGGCGGCCGTCTGGCGGACTACGGCGCCAACATCACCAACGCGGTCGGTCCCGAGGACCTGTCCTTCGAGCACGGGCAGGGCGTGCCGGGCGGCGGTACGCAATACCTCTGGTCGCTGACCGAGCACCGCACGGACACCACGGATCCGACCTGCACGGACCCCGGCTCCCCATGCGGCCGGGTGATCTACGCGCACCGGGTTACCGACATTCTGGCCCGGCCTTAACCGGCGCCTCACCCACCGCCGCGGCCGCCGACACGTAGGCGGCCCCGGCGGTGTCCGGCGAGGGCCGGGCCGCCCTTTCGAGCTGGTCGTCGCCTTCACCGCCGCCAGGCCGGCACACACCCGATGCCGCGCTCACCGCGGGGCACTGCTGCTCCGGCCTGAGCCTGAGGTGGGCAGGATGGCGTCGTCCGGCCTGGCATGGCTGCGTTGGGCATGGCCTGGAGAAGGCCGAGCTCGCCGAGGTGCCGTTGCTGCTCGAGGTCCAGGCGGTTCCGGTTCCGGTCGCGGTGCTGGGTGGCGTGCCGCCGTCCGATGTCCTCGTCGTGCCCGGTGATGCCCGGGGCGACGTCCCGCAGGCTCCTGCCGACGGGCAGGGCCTGCTGCAGGTAGGCGTAGTACCGCTGCCAGTTGACCGTCCAGCCCAGCGCGCCCGAGTTCCAGGCGGTGTCGATGGCGGCCAGTTCGGCGTCATGGACGGCGTCCTGCCAGGGTCCAAGGTCGGCGTGAGGGAACCTAGCGGTTCGGGTAGTAGGCCGGGAAACACACGACGCCGTCCGCGCCGCAGATCTCGGCTTCCGGAATCTGGCGCGAGTGCTTCTCGTAGGAGATCAGGCCCAGCTTGCGGCCCGACGCGAAGGTCACGACAGCGTCATGGACCGGGCCCGCCGCCTCTGGCGTCGCCCCCTTGTAGTCGTAGGGGCCGTGCTCGCCCTCGACGACGGCAAGGAAGACGAACAGGCTGGGCTGCTCGCCCGGCTTCTCGTGGTACGACTCGCCCGTCGTCACCATCAGGACGCCCTTGCGCGGCCAGTTCTCCGGCAGAGGCCCGCACTCGATGCCGGCCAGCCCTTTGCGAACGATCGCGGAGCAGTACGTACGGTCGTCCTTCATCCACAGGAGCTCACCGGCATCCGGGCCATCCCTCCCGATCACCGCTACGAAATCGTCGGACGGCATCTCGTGGGACGGCATCGATTCCATGCTCTTGCGGACCGACGCCAACATCGCTCCGTCGGCGAGCGCGGACCGCGCTGCGCCGACCGGAACGGCCGGCCCCGTGACCGCTTGACCGGGTTCAGCCGATTGCAGCGGGGCCGGGCGGCCGGGCTCTGTCGTCAGCGGGCTACGGCACCCTCCGGATCCGGAGTGGGCGGCGGGTTGTGGCAGGTCACGTCCTTCGCGGGCAGCCGTCCCGTCGACAGGTACGCGTTGACGGGTGTGTTGGCGCAGGCCGTGGGGTTGGAGAGGTACACACCGTGCCCCTCACCCCCCAGCGCCAACACCATCCGCGACCCATTCAGCGCCTGGTGCAGCCCTTGGCCGGTGCCGAGCGGGGTCATCGGATCCCACTCGTTCTGCACGGTCAGGACATCGGCCCGCGTCTTCATGGGCGTGGCGGGCTCCAGCGGCCGTTGCCAGAAGGCGCACGGCTTGATGTTCGACGCGAAGTCCCCGTACAGCGGGTGCTTCACCTTGTCCCGCGCCGCGTCCCGCGCGTACTGCTCCGGATCGCGGGGCCAGTTGTTCGTGTCCCCGCACACCACGGCCCAGTACACGGCGGTGGCGTTGCCGGCGGGAGTGGCGTCCGGACCTTCCGACGCCCCTCCCGCGTCGACGCCCGGTCCGGCGGCCCGCACCCCGCCGAGCGGTGACTGCGCGCCGGGCCGCTTCCTGTCGGCGCCCTTCCCGCTCGCGCCTGGACCGGTGCCACCCGGAGCCGTGCCGCCCGGATCGGTGCCACCCGGCGGCAGGGGCGCCTTGTCGGCCGATGCCTTGATGGACTTGATGACGGCCGAGGCACCGTGGGGATCGAAGAAGAGCGACGGATCGGCCCTGATGTAGTCACCCGTCACTTTCTCCCCGTAGTGGATGAAGGGGGCCCGGTCGGCCCGCTCCACCAGCGCCCAGAAGGTGGCCGAGACCGCCTCGGGCGTGGCGCCGAGCCCATAAGTGTCCGAGCGCTCCGCCGCCCACCGCGTCCACCGCTCGAAGGCGGGCTCGGCTTCGGTCCCCCACGCCTGGATCATGCCGCGCCAGACGCGCCCCGGGTCCACGCCGCTGTCCAGGACGAACCGGTCGGTGCGCTCCGGGAACATCTGGGAGTACACCGCGCCGAGGTACGTCCCGTACGAGTAGCCCAGGTAAGAGATCTTCCGCTCCCCTAGCGCGGCGCGGATGACGTCCATGTCGCGCGCCGTGTTGCGGGTGGTGATGTACGGAATCACATCGCCCGAATGCGCACGGCACTTGTCGGCGATTCCGCGCGCCCAGGACACGTCCGAGGCGAAGGTCTCGGGCCGGTACGCCCCGCCGATGCCCACCTCCACTTCGCTCAGATCACCACAGCCGATCGGGCTGCTCTCGCCGACGCCGCGCGGGTCGAAGCCGACGAGGTCGTAGCGGTCGCGGACGTCCTTGGGCATCGCGGCATTCGTCTGTATCGGCCGGTAGAGACCCGAGGTCCCGGGGCCGCCGGGGTTGAGGAGGAGGACGCCACGCCGCTTGGCGGGGTTCTCGCTCTTCATCCGTGATATGGCGAGGTTCAGGGTGCGCCCTTCAGGACGCTGGTAGTCGAGCGGCACCTTGAGGGTGGCGCACTCGTACGCCTCCGGCCGATCGGGGCTGCAGCGGTGCCAGGCCGGCGTCTGTCGCAGGTACGCGGGGGTCGGGGCGGCGGAGGCCGATGGCGTCGCCAGCCCGGGAGAGGCGGCGGCGAGGAGTCCGGCGGTGGCGAGCAGCCGTGCGAAACGTTTCATGCGCGTGGTCCCGTTCGTCAAGTGAAATCGCTTGCGCCTCGACTGTGTTGGACGGGCAGGTCAGACCGGAACCCTCCCAAGAACGACCTTCCGTCCCCCGTACGTACCACCGGAAATCCGGACACATGGCCGAGATTCATCCCCAAGATCCGCGTATCCGCCGGGGCTTCCGGGACGGACCCGCCCGTCCACTCGTAGTCCCCTCCCCCTCAGGGAGGACAACCGACGACACTTCGCGACAAGAGATCTTGTGGACAGGGTTCGCGGCTGACCGCTTGACCGAGTTCAGCCGATTGCGGAGGCCGCTGTCCCGGCCTGTGACGGGTAGGCCCGCATGGTCAGGAGTCGCGTATGCGCAGGAGCCGTCGGCCGATCGTCACCCTGTGCCGATGCCCTGCGGCGGCATGTGCGCGTGACAGGCCAGCCGCACGCCCGCCGCCGTGCACCGCCGGTTCGAGGCCGCGAACCCTTCCACGCCGAGACCGACAACGGCTGCCCGCCCTCGCCAAGCCACAACATCGCCGGTTCCACCCCCGCCGGGCCCTCGACCAACAGCAGACGCCGCTCATGCGCGCCCAGGTGCTCCACCTTCACCCTGGACGCCGAACCAACCCGGCGCGCCCACGGCCTGCCGGGGTCCTCCACCACCCAGGGCCTGCGCCTAGGCGCCCGACTCCGGTGTCCACCACGGCACCTCGAACACCGTCGGCGTGCACTCCTCGGCCAGCCTGAGCCCCGGTGCCGGACCATCAGGTCGCAGAACGTTGCGTGGCGTGCCGCCCACCGCGCCCGGAATCCCAGGCCGTGGCAGGCCCACGGCGTCGTAGCCCCGCACCCCCACATCCCGCCACACCCGGTAGGAGGAGACCGGCGGCAGCCACTCCATCCGCACGGCACCGGTGTCCCCGCGCGTACGTCGCCGGGCCGCTGCTCGTCCGCCGTCCGGCGCGACAGCTGCGGGCCAACCCTCGGGCGCCTGGCCACCTGCGGGATCGGGCTTGTCGGCACGTGCCCGGCACGCACCGCCCATCGGTAGAAGGCGTCCACCCCTGCCACTTCGCGGTTCCAGGTCGACCCGGCGATGCGCGGCCCGTCGCCGTCCCGTCGCCGTCCCGGCGCCGCCAGGTTAGGTAGGCGAGGTGGTCTTCCTCGGCCGCGTCCCGCCAGCCCTTACAGCGCCGCGACACCCACAGGAATGTCAGGAACGCCACGCGCCGGTCCGACCCACGAGGCATCGCCGCCGCCCGATTTCCTCCTGGTTCGCGGAGACGTAAGAATCTGGCGAGCACATGGCGCACGCTGGAAGGACGTCAATTGACATCGGACATAAGCACGTTTGCCACCCCTTCATCCGAGCGCCCGCCCTCCTCTGTACCCGTCGACTGGGCGGCCGTCGAGGACTGGCTCGGACTGCGGCTGCCGGCTGACTACAAGCGGCTTGCCGACCGGTACGGGCCGCTGGACTTCGGTGAGTACGTGTGGATCCACGTGCCATGCGTCCAGCAGGACCGCTTCGACTACGGCGAGTGGCTGCGCGCGACGCACCGGGAGGCGCGGATCGAGGCGCGGGCGCTGCCCGAGGCCGAGCGGCCTGTGCTCCACCCCGAGCCCGGCGGCCTGTTGGCCTGGGGCTGCACGCGGGGCAGCGACGTACTGTTCTGGGACACCTCGGCCTCCGTCGACCCCGACAAGTGGACCGTGGTGGTGCGGCACTCGGGGGCGGTGCCGGGCAGTGGCCTGCTCCGGTGGCACCGGTACGACCTGACGCTCACCGACTATCTGCGGCACACCGTCCGTGACACCTGGGAGCTCCCTTCTCCTCCCGGCCCGCTGCTGGGCCCGCTGCCGGGCGTCGTCGCGCGGACCGCCTTCCTCCCCGACGCCGAGGCGTGGATCCCGCCCGCGCCGGTCCCGCCTCGGCTCACCGAGGCCGAGCGCCGAATCGCGCTGGAGACCGGCACCGGGCTGGACGGGCTGCGGCTGCTGTCGCCGCCACCCGAGCGGCCGTACCTCGGCAACGGCTCCTGGGAGGGGCTGTTCGCCGAGCTGGGCACCCGGCTGCCCGGGGAGTACGTGCGGCTGATGGACAGGTACGGCGCCGGTATCTGGAGCGGGTGGCTGCGTTTCCACACCCCGCTCCGGACCGGCGAGCGGCGTTTCCTCACGCACGTCGAGGACACAGCCGACGCCTACCGGCAGCTCAAGGACGGCAACGCGGGCTGGTACCCGCTGCCCATGTGGCCCCGGCCCGGCGGCTTCCTCCCCTTCGCCAACTCCATCGACGGCGACTACCTCGGCTGGCTCACCGAGAGCGGGGATCCCGACACCTGGCCGCTGATCGTCTGGCCCCGCCACGCGGACCAGGGACCGCCACTCGAAGGCGGCCTGATCGACACCCTCCTCGCCTGGCAGCGCGGCACGCTGTTCACGCATGGCATCGCCGCCCTGGACGAGGACGACGACCCTGTCGAGGTCGCGGACTTCCGCCCCTGGGACGCCCACGCCTACTGGTGATCCCTCGGCCGGCGATCGCCCGGTTGCCCGTCCGGCCGATGCGCCGGAATCAGTCGTAGCAGGGGCCGCTCATGTCCCCGCAAGGATGAATTCCGTCCTCGCGTACGCGTAAGCGGCTTGCGCGGTGCGCTCCCAACTCACCCTAAAACCGCACCTGTTGATGTATTTGGTGACCTTTCGACATGGGCGTGCAGCGTGAGGTGCACGACGAGGTGCAGGCTGCGGGACGGCTGCGGGTCCTGGTGGCGGCCTGGTGGTCGGCGGCGGGTTCGGGTCTGGTCCCGGCGGCGGATGCGGGGCGGGGCGCTTGGTCGCGGGCGGTGGTGGAGTCCGCCGATGCGGAGGAGGTCCGGGCTGGCTGGCCCGTGCAACCTTCTCCGCTGTCCGTGGGGCGAACATCCGACGACCACGGGACGATTGGCTCTCGGGGGGCTGGCAGCGTCGAGGCGGTAGCCCTGCGTGAACCGATCTCGAGCAGGGGGAAACGGCATGGGGGCGAAGGAGTTTTCGCGACGTGCGGCGATCAGCCGATTGGTGTTCTATGACGTGCTGTCGGTCGGCTTCATCGTGTGGATCTGGAGGGATGACGTCTTCGGCGTGTGGGGCTTCTGACGGTTCTGCGGGCGTCCCGGCCCCCCGCCCACCGGCTCGGAGAGCCGGCACCGCCCGCCGCTGAACGCTTGCGGGTGTCCCCGTTGGTCAGGTGGCGGCGGGGCCGGGCGGCACGTCTGCTCATGGCAGGTAGCGGAGACCTCGCCGTAGTCGCCGTGATCACCGCCTGGGCACGGCCGCCGCGCCGTCTCCGTCAGCCTCCTCGCACTCACCTGCTACGAGCGGAAGGGCGGCGGCGGCCTCGCTGCTGCGCTGCGCACGGGGCGGTACGCGACACTTCCGGCTCGATGCCCCATGGCCGGGCCTCGCCGGCGACGTCGAGGGGCCCAGACCAGCGGTCCGGCTAGGCCGCCGACGAGGACGCCGACGCGCTGGCGGAGCTGGCGGCCGGAGGGTTCAGGGTGTCGGTGCGCCAGCTGACCGTGCCGGGCACGGGGCTGTTGGCGGTGCCGGGGGAGGTGCGGGTGATCGACCGGTGGGCCTCGCTCGCGGCGCTGTGCGGGAGGGCTCGTCGTAGTGGTCCTGAGGTATCCAGTCGCCTCCCCCGGATGGGGGAAGGCGGGTGCCGCCAGCGGGGGATGTGGCCGGTCTGGTGAGCTTCGAGGATGGGATTCCTGCTGGCGGAAGGGGAGTTCGGGTGGAACGGTGGGATCTGGTCGGGCGGAGAGCGGCTTATGGGGCAGCTTTGGCGCTGTCGCCGTACATACTGATCAAGCTTTCGTGGGTGGTCGGCTCCCTCGTGGGTGTGCTGCCGGTCGGCAATGGCTTCGGCCTGGCGGAGTGGGTGGTACTCAACACCGTCACGATCGGCATGGCCGCGGTCGGGATCGCGTTGGCGCTCGCCCTGGTGCGGCCGTGGGGGATGCGGATACCGGGGGTGCTCGTCGCGTTCTGCGCGTGGGTGGGGTCGGGGTTCCTCGTCTCGATCCTGCCGTTCGGCGTTCTCAGCACCCTCCTCGGCGGGGGCGGCGGCCAAGGCGGCGGCGAGGACGCGGCCATGCCGGTCTGGGAAGCCGTACTGGTCCAGTTCAGCTTTCTGGGCATGGGGCTGGGGCTTGCCCTTGCGGTCCCCGCGTACCTGGCGCGCCGCTGGCCGGAAGCGTTCACCGGGCAAGTCGGCGACGGGCCGCGCACGACGCCGCCATGGGCGGCTGCCCTCGGTGCGGCGGTCGGGCTGGTCTGGCTCTACTGGGCGGCTGGCGGCACGATCGGAATCGCGCACCCGGCCGAGCGGGTCACCAACTGGTACGCCCTGGGAGCCATCTCCGCCTTCTGGGCGCTCGCCGCCTCCGCCGCCGTCGGGATCATCGCCCGGGCGCGACCTGCTCCCTTGCCCCGCTGGCTGCCCCTGGTGCTCGGGTGGGTCGGATCGGGTTCGCTGTTCGCGTGGAGCGGCTGGAAGCTGCCCATCACGCTGTACGTGGCGTGGGCGGCCCCGGCCGGCATCAACCCGCCCGAGAACCTCGCCGTCGCGGTGGTGCTGCATCTCGGCGCGGTGGTGGCGGGCGCGGCGATGCTGCGGACACTCGTCCGCAACCGTATCCAGTTCGCCGAGTCCCATGACCAGCCCGATGTCGCCACCCGACTTGAGGTGTGAGCGCCTTGGACCGGCGTGTCATCCGCCCGGCTGGAGGACGCCGTTGACGGTCAGGCGGTACGGGGGCCGTGTGGACCGTCTCGGTGGGTTCGTAGGGTCGACGATCGCGGCGACGGTCTCGGCCGTGTTCCCCACCAGCCGGCGGCATCGGGCCGCGGTCAGTTTGACCTGGTGGGACGCGTCGAGGGTGCGTCGGCCGCCCACGCCCGCTTGTGGCCGCCTGTGTAGGCGACGGGGCGGAGACTGATCCCGGCAATGGTCGTGACCTGGTTCGAGCGGCTTGCGGCGCCTCGCGCGCCACATATGACGCGGCGGCCTTGCCCTACGGGACGTTCCAAGCGGAGATGATGGGCTGCCCGTCTTCGGTGGCCAGGAAGCTGAGAGTGCCCGGATGCGGGTGGCCGAGCAGTCGGCTCGCGGACGCGTCGAGCCCGAGCCAGCGCACGGTGAGCACACGCGCCAGATGGCCGTGCGCAACCACGGCGACGTCGCCGTCGCTCAGCAGCGGACGGATGCGGTCCAGCACCGCGTCCGTGCGCGTGGCCACCTGCGCGAGCTGTTCGCCGGGGTGGTCGGCGTCACCGGGAATGACGCCGTCGCGCCACAGGTCCCAGCCCGGCCTCGCCTCGCGGATCTGCCCGGCGGTCAGGCCTTCGTAGCCGCCGTAGTCCCACTCCAACAGGTCTGGATCAGGCTTGGCGCCGGTCAGGCCGGCCAGCTCGGCCGTCCGCATGGCGCGGCTCAGCGGACTGCTGAACACGGCGACCAGACGGCGGTGCGCCAGCCTCGGAGTAAGGGCCCTGGCCGCAGCCTCACCCACGTCGGTCAGCGGAACGTCGGTCCGTCCAGCGTGCTGGCCTGACAGGCTCCACTCGGTCTGGCCGTGCCTGATCACTATCAGCTCACCCATAGCCGCTCACGCTATCTGATCTTGTGGCATCGCGAGAGGATTCCCCCGCCCTCGTCACCTCCGTCAGCCCTGCATCCTCCGCCGAGGACTCACCACTTGAGCTGACTTCTTAGGCGGAGGGCGCGCCGATGTTCTGCATGATCTCCACCTGCGAGCCGCGGGTGTCGGCGAAGCAGATTGCCTCGACGCCGCGCTCGCCGGTGATGTCGCTGCCTTCCCCGAGCACCCGTACGGACGCGAGGAACGCCCGGTGCACGCGCCGGTTGTTGACGTCGATGCCGTTTGGTGAACTCGCGCAGCACCTCGCGGCGCTTGGTGACGAGGTGGTCGCCGCACAGCCATGCGGACCAGACGCGGTCCGGGGGTACGTGCGGCCGGCCTCCGGTTCGTACAGCCCTACGTCGATCGACGACTTCGGCAGCGCCTCCGCGCGCGCCAGGGCCTCGTCGGACGACTCGGTGAGGTACAGCTCCGCGGCCGTCTCCGGCAGCTTGTCCGCGAACGCGCGTCCCTCCTCCACCCTCTGGTGGAACGTCATGACGGTGCACCGGCGTGGGTCGTGCCCGGCGGCGTGCTCCAGGAGCGCGGTCTGCAGGAGCGCCAGGCGCCGGCCCCGAAGCGCCTCCTCCGACAGCCCGAGACGGGGGAGGGGTTCGCGGATCTCGAGTACGTCGATCTCGGACCCGGCGAGGCCCCCTCGATCGCCTCACTCAGGCCGAGCTCGGCGAGCCACGCGTCGTACGTGCCGTCCGGGTCGTTGGCCATGCTCGCGATCTCTGCCTCCTGGCCCTGGGCGCCCGTCTGTGGCCGGGCCGCGGCCAGGACGTGAGGCGTCGCGGTGAGGTAGAGCCGGAAGTCTGCCGGGATGCGGGTGTTGTCGTGGATCTCAGCCCGGGGCCGGCCGAGGTCGCCGGCGGTGCCGTGGGCCTCGTCGACGATGGCGAGGTCGGAAGCCGTCCACCTTCTGTCCGTAGAGCCGCTCTCCGCCGGACAGGGCGGCTTCCAGGGGCCCGCGAACCTTCTGGTGGCTGTCGGGTCCGCCGATTGTTCTCGCGGTCGACGAGGGAGGCGTGCGTGGCGAGGACGATGACGGGCCCTGTCCCGGCCCGCAGGGCGAGCTGGATCGGGTTGGTGGTGGTGCGCACGCCCAGCTCGATCAGCACGGCGTCGTTCTCCAGCGCGCACTCTGCGACCACCGGGGCCCGACGGCCGACGAGGCGCCACGCCTGAGCTATCTGCGCGAGGAGATCGAGGGTCGGGACGTTGACGAGGGTCCGGCCGCCGGGGAAGCAGTCCAGGGCCTCGAGGCGGCCGTGATCGTCTTGCCGGATCCGGACGCGGGCACGATCGTGCCCCGCGCACCCTGAGCGGGTACGGACACCTTGCAGGGAATCCAACCCAATTTCCGGAACGCCGACTTCTGGTCGACTTGATGCTCCCCGAGCTGAATGACAGTCATAATGCCGATTTCTAAGACGAGATGGCACTGATGGGATGAGGGGGGCGGGGGCGCGAGCAGAGAATCCGGGCTGCCCTATGCTCGCTACGTGATCCGCCCTCTTTCAGGTCCTCCTACGTGGAAGCACCTCCTTGCCTCCCTCACGCTCACCCTGCTGATATCGGTCGGCTGGTACGGACTGCAGCCGGTCTATCCCAGCTGCGTCTTCTTCTCCTTTGACGAGTCGCTCAGTCCGCAGCAGGCTCATCAGCAAGCGATCGACAACGGGCAATGCGACCCGGGTTACTCCCGCTGGAAAACGTGGATCTAACGAGCTCGTGCATGGCTCTACATCGCCTACGACTTCGGGCATGAGTATGGGCCGGTGCCTGCCATCTTGATCGAACAGCACGCTGCGGAACCTGAACTGAGGAGCCACCACCGCTTCGGCTTCTTCGCGGAGGCCAATTCGGAGGTCAGTGAGCTGCGGTTCTCGGCAGGTGTGACTATCACCTCGGCCGGGTGCATCGTTGAAGCCATGGCGGATGTCGGCCTTGCACGACCCCTGGGAGAGTTCGGCGGCGATGTCCGCACCCTCTATTTTGAGCGGATCGATCAACTTTCCCTCACGGACGCCCTGAGCCGTTTGGAGGAGCAGGTCACGGCGCTCTGCACATTGGGCGATGTCCCGAATCGCCTGGATTGGTTGAAGGCCGGCGGCCGGCCGCCACGGCTGCTGCGCCTGAGCCGGTTGCGGGTCTGGTCGGCCCACTCGGGGATGGTGGGGCGATGCCGCGCCGCCTGAGCCAGGTGCGGATCGCCCTCGAGCTGTAGCCCTTGTCGCCGAGGACGTTGGCGGGTCGAACCCGCGGCCGTTCCAGTCAGATTCGGGGCTCCCGGATCGCTTCCATCACCGTAATGAACCGAGTGCAGTCAGTCGGTGTCCCGCCTCTAGACGACGAAGCCAGCGGGCGACCCAGAGCATCGCAGACCAGGTGGATCTTGCTGGTCAGGCCACCTCGGGATTGTCCGAGCGCAGGGTCGCGGAGCCCCTTGTTTGAGCCCCGGCGGCATGCCGGTGGGCTCGGACGATCCTGGAGTCGACCGAAACCAGACCATTGACGTCGCCCGCCGCGTCTGCCTTGGTTTGGGCAGTCCGAAGCATCCGCTCGAACGTGCCGTCCGCCTGCGGTCGTCCAGTCGCTTTCGCCCCCGCAACGATGAGGGCAGCAGCGGCTGAACGAATACCGGTGGTGCAGCCGGAAGGGGATGCTGCGAGGCGGAGGGCGTGGAGCGGGGTAAGCCTGAAGGGCTGGGTGTGGGGGCGCCGACGAGGATGAGGCCGAGGGATTAAGAGAGCGTCGTGCCGGCCGGAGAGGAGCGGCCGACGCCGCCAGGGCAGCGGGGGCGGTGAGGAGCACGGTGCTGGTGCCGAGAGCGAGTGCGGTCAACCCTTTTGATCTCAATGACTTGCTTCCTGAGCGCAGTGATGACGCCTGGCATCGCAGCGTTAGTGCGTCAGTTCGAGGAATAGGGCAGAGTAGGCAGTGTGTGAAAGATCGTCAACGAACCCAGGCAGGCGACAAGTGAAGCGATTACGGGCATGGGTAGGCGCGGCAGTCCTGACGATTCCGCTGTTCATGTCACTCGGAGTGGAGGAAGTGCAGGCCGCTCCGCTTACGGATGTGCCGTTGCCGCTACAAAGTGGCGCCGACCAGTTGGTTCGGCCTGGAGAGCAGGTCGGCGTCTCGGTAAGCCTGCAGGACGCCGTCGGCAACGGCGACAGGGTCTTCTCCGAGGCGTTCACGGCGGATGGCCGGATGATGATGAACGATCCGCACGTGACCGCGGTCATGACGATCTCCTGCACCGCTGCGCCCGGGTCCTACGAGGTGCGCATCGGATCAGGTGGGGACCGGAACCCCTCCGAGGTCACGCGGCTCTGGGGGAGTGTCCGGGTGGCTCCGGCTGAGGAGACGGAGCGTGCGGCGTGCGCGAGGCGAGTCTCCGAGCTGCCGCCTGAGTCCGAGGAGGAGCGCTGGCCTGCGGATGTGGAGTGGCCCGCGAGCCCATGGGACGTGCGGTCGGTGCGGGCTGGCGGGGAGATGACGGCCACCGATGGCCTGGAGATGGGCGGCGACGGAGGCGTCACGTTGACCTCGTCGGTGTTCACACGACCAGTGGTCATGTACGGAGCGAGGAGGGCCTCCGCGGTCGTCCGCATCAGGTGCGACGCGAAGCCGGGTCTCTACACCGTGGTCTGGCGAGAGAAGGGGACGCCGTCAAAGGTCTGGGCCCGACTGCGGGTAGAACCCGCAGCCCCTGACTGCCACGACCCTGCCCCTGCGCTGGCCGACAATTTCAAGCGCACAGCCTCCTGGTTGGCGGCAGGCGTCTGTGCTGCCGCGCTTGCAGTAGGGGTACATGCCCTGAAGCGGAGGCGGCGTGCTCATCCTCCCCTGTGATGGTGAAGCGTGGCTGCGCGCTCTGGAAACGAGTGGTAGATGCGGACCTGATCGACCAGGGCCTGCCGGTGCCCAGCAGGCACAACGCCGGCTTCGCCCCCTACAAGACCGAGCCGGCCGCCTACGCCCCTGCCCTCGCACGCTGAACGACGCCGAACGACGCCGACGGCCCGGTGGCCGCCGCCGGGGAGTCCCGCCCCACGTCTGCCACGTCTGCCCGCCCCGACTGGAACCGGAGGCGTGAGCCGGGACGTTGAGAGCGTCGCCGTCGCCGTCGCCGTCGCCGTCGCCGGCCCGGCCGCCGGGGCTGTCGTGGAGGACGTGGTTGTCGTGCAGCCGCAGTCCGGGCCGCATGCACCGCCGTCCGGTGCTGGTCACCATGAGCTGATGACCGGCGCGTCGGGCTCGTGCTGCCGCCAGGCCTCGTTGAGGCGCGCGAGCCGGTCCGCGGCGGCAATGCCGCGCAGGGACGCGACCTTTCCGCCGCTGACTTCGAACGCCACGGCGCCCACGACCCGCCCCTCGATCACGGCGAGGACGGCCGGGGAGCCGTTGACCAGCGCGATATGGAACGCCGGGGAGCCGCCGGCCAGCCGCCGCTTCGCCGGCGTGGGCTTGAAGCCGATCCGCACAAGGGAGGCGACTCGCTCGGGCGTCGTGTACTTCAGTAGCCGCCTGGCCAGTCCGGCACCGTCCGAGACCGCGGTCGCGTCGGCGGTGAGCATCGCCACCAGGCGGTCGGTGCGCCCCGACGCGGCGGCGGCGAGGAACTCCTCGACGATCCGCCGCGCTGACGCGGGGTCCACCTCGCCGCCGCCGCGGCGCTCGGCGGTGACCCGGCGTCGTGCCCGGTGGACGTGCTGCTGGCTCGCGGACTCGGTGATGTCGAGGATCCCGGCGATATCGGCGTGGGGGTACGAGAAGGCCTCACGCAGGACGTACGCGGCCCGCTCGACGGGCGAGAGGCGCTCCAAGAGCGTCAGTACGGCCAACGACACCGATTCGCGCTGCTCGAAGGTGTCGGCCGGGCCCAGCATCGGATCGCCTTCGAGGAGGGGCTCGGGCAGCCAGGCACCGGCCGCACGCTCGTGGCGCGCCTGCGCCGAGCGGAGCCGGTCGAGGCAGAGGTTGGTGACGACCTTGGTCAGCCACGCCTCCGGCACCTCGACCTGTTCACGGTCTGCAGCCTGCCAGCGCAAGAACGTGTCCTGCACGGCGTCCTCGGCGTCGGCGGCCGAGCCGAGCAGACGGTACGCGAGCGAGGCCAGCCGGCCCCGGCCGGCCTCGAACCGATCAATGGCTGCGTTGTCCATGCGCGCCAGCCTAGGCGGCGGCCCTCACACCGGACCGGTCAGGTTCGGTGGCCAGGCGGCGCTTGCGCTTCGGCATGCCGAAGGTCGGGTGGTCGATGCCCCACCCGGCCCCCTTGAGCACACTGGCCTTGAGCCGCGCGGCGGTCCGGCCGCCCAGGTACCAGGACTTGGGCCGGACGTTCCCGTCCACCATCTGGAAGATCGCGTCGCGCCGTCCGAGGCTGATGTGGTTGCCGTGGTACTTCAGCCCGGTGGCCGGGACCTCGCCGCCCGTCAGGCGCGCGATGATCGCGGCGGTCGCCTGCATGTTGGTGAGGCCGGCCGAGGCGCAGGACATCGGCAGCGGCAGGCCGTTCTCGCCGATCGCGTAGGCGCAGTCACCGGCGGCGTAGACGTCCGGGTGCGAGACCGAACGCATGGTGCGGTCGACGACGATCTGGCCGGTCTCGGCGACCTCCAGGCCGCCGGCCGCCGCGATGGGGTGCACGGCGAAACCGGCCGACCACACGGTCACGTCGGCCGGGATGACCGTGGCGTCGGCGGCGATCGCCCTCGTCGGCTCGACGGCTTCGATTGCGGTGTGCTCGTGGACGGTGATGCCGAGCCGGTCGAAGGTCTGGCGCAGGTGGCGGCGGGCCTTCGGAGAGAGCCAGGCGCCCAGCTCGCCGCGCGCGGCGAGTGCGATCGAGAGGTCGGGCCGGGACTCGGCGAACTCGGTGGCGGTCTCGATGCCGGTCAGCCCCTCGCCGACGACCAGCACGGTGCCCCCCTCGCCCAGGCGGGCCAGGCGCTCGCGCAGTCGCAGCGCCGAGGTCCGGCCGGTCACGTCGAAGGCGTACTCGGCCACGCCGGGGACGCCATGGTGGGCGACGGTGCTGCCGAGCGCGTAGAGAAGGGTGTCGTAGGCGACCTCGCCGTCGCCGTCCTCGCCGGTCACGGCAACGGCCCTGCGCCCGGGGTCGACGCCGGTGACGCGCGCCAGGCGCAGGCGCACCCCGGTGCCCGCGAATACGTCGGCGAGCTTGCGGACCGCGAAATCCTGGCCGGCCGCGATCTGGTGGAGCCGCATCCGCTCCACGAAGTCGGGCACGGCGTTGACGATGGTGATCTCGACGTCGGCGGGCGAAAGCCGACGAGCCAGGTTTCCGGCGGCGAAGGCCCCGGCGTATCCGGCGCCGAGGACGACGATGCGGTGCTTCATGGCGATACTCCCGTCTCGTTTGCGTGCCCCTTGAACGAGACGGCGCCCCGATTGCTGACAGGAGCCAGGTGTGATGCGGGTCACTGGGTGAGAGGAGCGGCTGAGTCTCCGTCCGGAACTCGGTGGCCCCGTTCCCGCGTCATGGGACAGCGTTTGTCGACGAGTTTGGGAGGAGTCGGTGATCCGATTGCCCTCTACCGTTCGCGAGTTCTCACAGCAGCGTGGCCTCGGTCGGGTCGTGCGCTCTGGGCGTGCTGTCGGTGCCTGAAGCTAGGGTCCACCTGTGAGTGACTATTACGACCTGTTCCTGGCTGTGGACCTGTCTCCGGATCTGCCCGAGGCGACGTTGCACGAGCTGAGGTGGCTCCTGGGGGAGGCAGAGGCTCCATCGACTCTGGAGTCGGCTGACTGGGAGTCATGGGGGGACCCGTGGGCAGTTTTCGACGGTGGCTCTGCGAGCCGGTCGTTCGGCGGGGTGGACACCTCGATGCTGCTCCGTGCCGTGGACAGGCCGAACCTGGACGGGAGCGTGCCGTGGGCTCTGACCGTCCGGACATGTGTCCACGACGACGAGTTCGGGGTGGTGATGCAGGTCGTCGAGTGGATGCTCCAGCTGGCGACCACGCAAGGATGGGTCGGATTCCTGCGCTACTCGGGTTGGGATGAGATCCAGCATGTCGTGCGGCACGAGGGCGGTTTCGAGGTTGTAGACGTGCGCACGACCAGGAAGCAGATCAGTGTGTCCTGGTCGTAGGCATGGCCCGCGCGCGGGCTGGCCATCTGAAACGGGCCGGATGGTTCAGATGGCGGCGGTAGTAGCAGTTGGCGCTGAGATTGATCGTGGCTCGTGGGCGGTGATCCGCTAGCGCCCCAGTATGACCGGTCAGTTCACCGATGGCCTCCCTCGATCGAGGGAGTACCCTCTCCCGCCTTCTCGCGATGCGCATCCGCGACCCGGAAGCCAGGATCGTTCTCCGAACAGTTGACCGGAGGACGTTTGATGAGCACGCAACGAATAGAGAAGCCGCCGCAGCACACGACATCGACCAACGGCCTGGCCGGGGCTGCCATGGTGCTCGGGGTCATCGGCTTGAGCACGTCGATCTTCTTCATTGGCGGCCTGTTCGGCGGCATCGGTCTGATCCTGGGCATCGTTGCCTTGACGACGGCCAAGCGGACCGGCATCGGCCGGGGCAAGGCCCTCACCGGCGTGGTGACGTCGGCCATCGCGATCGTGGTGTCAGTCCTGGTCGCCGTCTTCTTCGTCTGGTACGCCAACAAGACGCAGGAGTGCTACCGACCCGACAGTTTCCAGCAGTACGAGCAGTGCGTCCACCAGCAGCTCACCGGGAATTGACTGGCGACGGGCGACTTCCCAACAAGGACGGCATCACCGTGCGAAACGCACGGATTGCCTCTCTCATGGCCGTCAGCACCGTGTCGGCATTCCTTTCGGCACTTACGCTGCAGCGACCTCTGGAGCGTCGAGGCGGTGCTGAACCCCCTGCCCCAGGTCCACTGGCGCAACTCCGGCGCCGTCGGCGACGTGCTGGCAACCCCGGCACCGGCGGCCGGGCTTCCCGAGAGCTCGTACCCGGGACGCTGTGTGGTTCACCCCGAGCAGGTGACTGAGTACCCCAGCTGGGACCTTCGTGACGAGCTCCACGACGTACTCAGAGGCCGCTTCGACGCACTGCTCGCCGAAACCGGCCTGCGGTACTCCCACCACCTCGCGGAGGCACCAGGGATCAAGCTGGGCGGCTACCCGGGGTGGACCCAGGAACCGGTATGGCCCGACTGCGAAGGGTGCGGCAGCCGGATGGAGCACGTCTTGACTGTGCGCGCAGGATCTGACCGCCGCCGGCCTCGGTCCAGCCGCCTGAGCCTGACCTCGGATGTCGCCCGTTCAATCATGGAGCAATACCGGCAGGACCCGGGATGCCGCACAACAGTCAGCCATCGAGCCAGTCGCCGACGACGGCGCTTGCGGCGTATCCCACGCTGTTCCACAGGAAGTGCGGGTGGGCGCAGCCGAACATGGAGGCGAGCAGCGCGGTGTCCTCCTTCCAGGTCGGTGGCTGGCCCAGCAGGTGAAACAGCTCGGCACCGACGACTCCTGAGTCGATCTGTACGTCGCGGGCACCCCGGCCACCGTTCAGGGGTGCGGCGACGGCGGCGACGTAGGTGCGGCGCAGGATCTCCCAGACGGTGTCGACATCGCCGTGCCACTCACCGTGCAGGGCCTCGAAGGCGCCAGCTCCGTGTGCAGAAGCTCCGAGACCTGCTCCGATCAGGAGGAGGTGCATGGGAGGTCGGCCAGGGACAGGCGCTGCGTTTCGGTACACGTACGGCCGCCCCGGGCAGACTGCTGGTGCAGTGGCGTTACGCCGGTGAATTGGGCGCCCCGTGCGGGTGAACCTGGCGTCGGGGGCCTGTCTCCGGCGGTGTTGCAGCGGATACAACCGCCCCATGATGATCATGATGCGGGCCGCCATCGCTGCCACTGCTCTTCTCGCCCTGCCCCTGCCCCTGCCCCTGCCCCGCCACCACCGCGCACGCGGCCGCCCGACCCGTGGCCGCGGCCGTGTCGCAGGTCCTGCCGCTCGGGATGGCGGTTTCCGCGCTGCCGTTCGCGCTCGAGAACCGTACGAATTACCAGCGCTCGAGCTTCAAGTACTGGAACGTCGGCGACCTCCCGGACGACGGCTGCAACGCCCGCCAGGAAGTCCTGCTCTCCGAGGCGGTCGATTACCCGGAGATCGGGCCGGGCTGCGCGTTGAGCGGGGGTATGGGGTTGTCGTACTAGGAAGAGGTCACCGTCACCGACGCGTCCCGCATCGACATCGACCACATGGTGCCGCTCGCGGAGGCTTGGGAATCGGGCACCAGTTCGTAGATCGCCCAGAGGCGTGAGGCGTACGCGAACGACCAGGGCCGGCTCGCCTTGCTGGTGGCGGTGACGGCGGCCATGAACCGCGGCAAGGGTGACGAGGATCCCGCGCAGTGGCCGCCTCCGGCGCCGGACGCGCTGTGCCGGTACGGCGCGGAGTGGACCGCGACCAAGCTCCGCTGGGGCCTGGCCGCTGACGGGGCGGAGCGAGAGCGGCTGCTGGACATCGCTGCCGGCTGCGGCGCAACGGTGGTGAAGTCCACGCCTGCCCCGTAGTCCAGGGGGGCGAGCCCTTTTCGCTGCCCCTCAGGCCGTTGTTCCGGCAGGCGCAGGCGCACAGTGGTGGCGGGGAGCCCCGTGGGAGGGCCAGCCGTCGCCGCTGGTCTCGACGGCCGCCGCGCACAGGGGGTCGGCCATGGCCAGGTCGAAGGCGTGCCGCCGCCTGGGTCGCCTCGCGGACACGAATCAGCAGCTCCTCGCCCGTATCCCGGCTGCCCGACGTCGAATTCACGCAGGTTGCCGGCGTTCATGCGCGGCGGGGATTTTCGCCGTCACAGTGGACGGGGCCAGTTCACTGGCGCGATTACATGACAAGTAATCAGTAGCGGTTGAATCGGCGTAATTCCCCTATGATTTCGGCATGTGGCGCTGACATATTCGTGCCCGGGTTGCCTCGCTCATCTCGTGGCACTCATCAGAGGGGAAGGCAGGAATATGGCCAAATTCAGGTACGGAACCGCGGCGTCGGCGGTCGTGCTGGCTGCTTTAGGGTCGCTCGCGGCCGCGGGAGGTACGGCTCACGCGGAAGCGGGTCAGGACAACATCGGCATGCTGAAGCAGGAGAAGACCCAGTGGTGCTGGGTCGCCTCTGGGCTCACCATCGCCAAGTTCCAGGGCTTCGGATCCACACAGACGGACTTCTGCAACCGGGCCCAGCCCTACTACGGCTGCAACAACCAGCCCGCCACGCTCGACGACATGGCCAGGGGCTGGAGCAGTCTCGGCCTGACCCACACTGGCTCGGGCTTGAACAGCGCGGCCACCTTCAGCCAGGTCTACACCGACGTGAAGGCGGCCCGGCCGATCGGCGCCCGCATCGGGTGGGCGTCCGGTGGCGGCCACATGAACGTGGTCTACGGCTTCGACACGTCGAACAACACGATCGGCGTGGCCGACCCGTGGCCGGACACCACCACGTATACGTGGTGGAACTACAACGACTATGTGAGTAACAGCTCGTCGAAGTGGACCCATTCCCGCATCGGTATCTCCCGCTAAGGCAGGCGACATGCGCCACACCGAAATGTCCGGCAAGCGGGCGGGCTCTCGCTACTGCCGCCTGTCCATCGTCATTGCACTGAGTGCATCCGCACTGCTGTCCGTCGTCGGTCCGGCTCATGCCGCTCCGGCCAAGGACCCTCTCCCGGCAGATATCCCCGACTACCAGGCCGCCCTCAACGCGGTGAAGTCCACCGACGTCAAAAACGCCGTCTGCCGCTTCCTGCGCACTCCGGTGCCCACCGGCGGCGCAGGCGGCCCGGTGCAGACGATCCCCGAGACGGCCGAGCCGTGCCAGGGCCTCCCCCTCTTCACGATCAAGGACCCGCTGGCACGGAACGAGATCACCGCCGGGTTCGTCGCGGGCACCGCCAAGCCACTGCCCACCGAGGCGATCAAGCTGACGCAGCTGGTCTCCTCGCTGAGCACCACCGTCAACGGCCGCAACGCGACCGTCATGCTCGCCCCCACCCAGGGCGGCGGCTGGCACCTGGCGGCCATCCGCGACGGCGACAGCGACGCCACCTACGCCGGCAAGGCGACCCTGGGCACGCTGGTCTTCACCGAACCGCAGATCCGCGGCTGGTACCAGCTCAAGCTCACCACCGTGGAGCCACTCAACGACGAGGCCCGCCAAGGCCTGGGCGGCCAGGCATCGGTGTCGCTCAGCGACTACCAGAACCTGGTCAAGGCCCGCTACGCCGACAAGCTGCCCGGCATGCAGTACGACACCAACGGCTACTCCAGCGGCTACAGCTCCCCGCCCAGGACGGACAACACCTCCTCCTCCCTGCTCCTTGCCGGCGGTTCCAGCGCGGCACTCGCCCTCGCGGGCGGCGCCGCCATCCTCCGCCGACGCCGGCGCGCAAGCACTGGCTGAAGACGACCCGCACGCCGCTCCCTCCGTCCCGGCCTGGGCAGCCAGGCGGGACGGAGCTTCGACTGGCCATGTCCTGCGCCGCCCAAGCAGCACTCGGCGCCGGGCTGCAGGGGGCGGCATACGGCAGCAGCAGCCGGGTCTGCTCATCTCCGTCGGGTGAGGCTTCGTCGCTCAGGGACGAGCGCCTGAACGGCACGCTTCTGACCCGGACTTCCTTCGAAGAGGCGGCCTATCCCTCGTCGACCTCCTGGTCCATGGCTTCGTTGGCGCGGTCGATCTCGGCCATGTGCTCCTCCGCCCAGGACCGCAGCCCCGCAAGTGCGGCTTCCAGGGACAGCCCGAGTCCGGTGAGTCGGTAGAAGACCCGCGGCGGTACGGTCGGTTCGACCCGACGCGACACCAGCCCGTCGCGGGTCAGGCTTCGCAGCGTCACGGACAGCATCTTCTGCGAGACGCCGGGCATCCGGCGTCTCAGCTCTGCGAAGCGCACCTCGTCCGGTGCGGCATCGGCGAGCGTCTTGACGGCCATGGACGTCCACTTCGTACCGATGCGGTCCAGCAACTGCCGCGTCGGGCAGTGGGGATCGAACAGATCGCCGCGTATCCCACGACCGGCGGCCCGGGCTCCTCGGGTGGTCACCTGTGACTCACCACCTTCCCTGAAAGTGCCGTCTAGGAAGCGGTCGGACAGTTACCTATCGTTTCTGCGGTCACCAATGGTAACCAGCCGGAGGAGCCGTCATGCCCGTCCCCACCGCACACCAACTGCGTCTCATCGCGACGAACGGCGTCCAACTCAACGTCGCAATCGCCGGGGAAGGACCCGCAGTTCTCCTGCTGCACGGCTTCCCGCACACCTGGCAACTCTGGAGCGGCATCATGGGCCGACTGGCTGGACGGTACCGGGTCATCGCCCCGGACCTGCGAGGCGTCGGTGCCAGTGAACGTGCCGTCGAGGGTTACGACGCAGGCACCCTGGCCGCCGACGTCGAAGGGCTGCTCGACGCACTCGGCGAGCCCTCGGCAGCGGTAGTCGCCATCGATGCGGGCACTGCCCCCGCCGTCCTGCTCGCGCTGCGCCGGCCCGGCCTCGTCCGGCGCCTGGTCGTGATGGAGGCACTGCTCGGCCGCCTGTCCGGAGTCGAACACGTCGTCGGGGGCGGCGCCCCGTGGTGGTTCGGCTTCCACGCAGTCCCCGGCCTCGCCGAGACCGTCCTGGCCGGCAACGAGGCCCCGTACATCGACTGGTTCCTCGACTCGGGGACGCTCGGGCGGGGAGTACCCGACGACGTCCGTGCGGCATTCGTTCACGCGTACACCGGGAGCGAGGCCCTTCGCTGCGCGTTCTCCTATTACCGGGCCCTGTCCACCAGTGCGCAGCAGATCCAGGACGCCGTCGGGACGGCTCGGCTGACCATGCCCACCATGGCCGTCGGCTCTCACCCCGTCGGCACCGGGCTCGAACGCCAACTCCGTCCCATCGCCGATGACCTGGTCGGACACCATCTCCAGGACTGCGGCCACATCATCCCCCTCGACCGCCCCGACGCATTGTTCGCGCTCCTTGCTCCCTTCCTGTCCGCCGATCTGCCGAAGTGACGGGAGCGGGGCCGAAGGATCACGGTCGGCGGTTCGGGCGTCCCAGAGGTGAGTCGTCCAGGACCGCCGGATCACGCTGCGCACGGTGACTGTGTCGGCGAGGTCGAAGACGCTAGGCCAGCAGGCGTGATGGAACTGCCCCGCCCCGGCGTCTACGACGGTCACGCGTCATGGCGCGGACGAGAGGCCACGGCCGCGTACTACGACAGGTGTCTCCAGCGCGCCGTCGATGAGCAATGGGGCGCGGAACAGATCGGATCAGCGTGGAAACAGTGCTCCACGGCTGAGCAGTACACCCTCGACCTCTGGTTCGTGAGGGAATCCGAACCTGAAGACGAGGACGACGCATAGTCTTGGGGTTTTCTTCCCCCGAACACCAGATGGGCCCGTGGCTTCTGTCTGGCCGAAGCCTGCGGCTGCCAGGCCCCGCTGCTCACGGAGCTGAGCGAAGTCTTGACGGAGGCTGCTCGAGCCCCCGAGTCGTAGTCGCTCGGGTGCCTGCGGGCTACCGGGGCACGACCGTGACGCCGCGTCCTTCGAGGAGTTGCACGATTTCCTCGAAGTAGGAGAGCTGGCCCTCCGGATCCTCCGCAACGTCCGCGAGTGCGCGGCGTGCTCAGCGACTTGGTGGCCGAGTCTGTGCATCACGACACCTGTGGTGCTAGCGCTCGATCCGGCAATTCGATAATTCGCTGTGTGGGGCGCTTCTGCTGTGCGCGGTCTCACGTCCCTTGCTGCTGCGTGCGCCTCTATGCCAGGCCCGTTTGCGACAGGCGGGAGAACAGTACGTTGCCGAGGAAGCATGTTCGACGCCAGTGGTTCAGGACACCCCACACTCCGGGCAGGTGGCAGCTCTGGCACCCTGCACCGCCTGGGCGCTCGCGCCTGCCCGCCGCGTCCGCCGCGAGTGCCGCGAACGGCACACCGACGTGCAGAACACGCCGCCGCCTTCACCGTCGGCATCGGTGGGCCACCACAGTCATGGCAGAGCTGCGGCCCGGGATCGTCGTCCGTGACCACGACCAGCCTCAGCCAGGGCGCTCCATCCCTGCCCACGGGACCACCATGGGGGCCCAGTCATGGCAAGCCGAAATGCCGTGGAGCCCACCTGCGTGGCGTGGAATGATCTTGGCGACTGCTGACGAAAGGGAAGGCTGAAGACGTGTACGTACCGTCATCTGCACGAGCTCTCGATGATGACGAGCGTGAGCTCGTGGAGCTGGCACGCCGCACCATAGACGCGCATACGGACGCCGGGCCCGACGAAGACGGGATCCACACGATGGGGGCTGCGGTCATGGCCGCCGACTACCGGATGTTCGCCGGCGTGAACCTCTACCACTTCACCGGCGGACCGTGCGCCGAACTCGTGGCTCTGGGAGCCGCACGAGCCCAGGGCGCCCGCCAGATGCGCTGCATCGTTGCCGTGGGAAACCACGGGTGGGGGGTCATCGGCCCGTGCGGGCGCGATCGGCAGGTCTTCGTGGACTACCACCCCACCATGCGCGTCATCGTGCCTACGCCCGCCGGGCCCAGGTCGGTTCTCGCCGCCGACCTGATGCCGCTGACTCAGCGATGGACCCCGGAAGGCATGAACGGTCTCGACCCATCGCTCTACCAAGACCCCGAGACGGCCGGTCCCCCGATCATCCGGTTCAACCCCCGCTACCTTAAAGACGTCCGCTCTGGCGCCAAGACCAAGACCACGCGCTTCCGGGACCCGGCCCAGCTCGGGCCGGCACGGCTGGTGTTTGAAAGCGACCCCGAAGTCGTCCTGCCGGCAGAGGTGACCGGCATCAGGCACTGCCTGGTCAGCGCCCTCACCAACCAGGACGCCCAAGCCGAGGGGCTGACGACCGCAACCGAACTCCGGGAAGGCCTCAAGGGCCACTACCCAGATCTGGCGGGAACCGACGAAGTCGACGTAATCACCTTCCAGATCAACGACAAGACAGGCGCCGCTTAAACCGCGGAGGCACCAGCGACGACTGGGACGACCGCGGCAGCCATGAAGACGACCGAAGCAGCGAAGAAGACGGCGCCAGCGACCAAGACTCTGCAGCTGGTCGACGCATGATGACGCCCGACCGGTTGGGGCGGGATGCGGCCAAGGACCATGCCAGTGAGTTCTTGCTGCGGGGGTGGTCGCCCCCGCAGAGCAATCCGGCTATCCGGATGCTGATGAGTTGAGGGCACGAGTCAGCTCTCGGTTGGTTGGGCGAGCGGCCTCCAGCTCCTCCGTTCGCTCGTTGAGCGCCCCTTTCGTGTGGGGGAGAAGTTGTTCTAGCAGCGTGATGCGTCGTTGGAGCTGGTCGATGTCGACAGGTGCCCCGAGCCCGGAAGGTGAGACGACAGTGGGTTCTCCAGCTGGCGAACCCGTGCTGCCAGTCGCCGGCCGCCGCGTTCGAGCGCGTTCGCGAGGTCGGTCTGGAGCGATTCCACTCTCAGCGCCAGGAGGGATGCCCCTCGGCGCCGCCGCCGGTGGTGAGCGTACGCTCGCCGGTCTTGTCCGAGCGCACGGCCCAGATCACGGGCTTCTCGTACGGGCCGCGGACGAAGGCCACCCACGTGCCGTCGACGGACCAGGCGGGGTCCATCTCGTGGGCGCTGGTGGCGACCAGTTCACGATCGTTGCTGCCGTCGGCGTCCACGAGGCGGATGTCGCCCTGGGTGCCCGTGCCGTAGGCCCCCGCCGTGTAGGCGAAGGTGGAGCCGTCGGGTGACCACACCGGGTCGAGTGCCGGATGGGGCAGCCGGGTCACCTGCTGTGGGGCGCGGCTCGGGGCGGCGGGGTCGACCAGATGGATCTGCCAGTTCTCGGGCGCCGTCTGCAGACAGACCGCGATGCTCTTGCCGTCCGGCGACCACGCGGGATCCTCGACCTGGCTCCCGCCCGAGGTGAGCTGGCGGGCCGTGCCGTCGGCGACGCCGACCACGAAGAGCTGCTGGACACCGTCCTTCTTGCGGAGCACGGCGAGCTGGCTGCCGTCCGGCGACCAGGACACCCTGCCGCCGGCGACGGAGGTGATCCGCCGAGCGTTCGAACCGTCGGCGTTGGCGGTCCAGACGGCCGTGCCCTCGGGTGTGCTGCGGGTGAACGCGAACGACCTGCGGTCAGGAGACCACTGGGGCAGGGCGTCGCATGCGCCTTCGCCCCCTGCGATGAGCCCCACGGGCTTCTCCATCGCGGCGTCCCGGCGGGCGATGACGCTGTGGCAGGTCCCGGGCGAGCCCGGGGCGGTGTCCTGCCGGATCAGCAGGGGATCGTCCGGGAACGGGGCAGGGGCAGGGGCGGATCCGGTGGGCGTGGCGGCGCCGGGCTTGGAATTGTCCTTGGTGGAGTCGCTCCAGGGCTGCCACACGTACAGGCCGCCGACGACCGCGAGAGAAGCCACGAGCACCGCTGCCACCACCGCGCGACGCCGCCGGGGCCTCTCTGCATCCGCCTGCGGCACCTGCGCAGGGGTGGGGGCGGGGGAGAGCCGCGCTGCGGGTCCCGTCACGGTGCGCGGCTGTTCCGTCCGGGGCTCCGCGACGACCGGCGGGACGGCGTCCGGTACCGCGAGGTCCTGCGCCGTGTCCGACGGGCCGTTCGGCACGGTGGGACGCACCGCCGGTTCCGGGGGCGGGAGCAGTTGCGTTGCCGCCTCCGGCAGCCAGGAGCCACCGTCTGGGTGGCGGACGGTGAGAGCGTCGAGGAAGGCGGACGGGGTGGGCCGCGCCGCCGGGTCCTTGGCCAGGCAGGCGCCGATGGCTTCGCGGAGTTCACCGGGCACCGCGGTCAGGTCCGGCTCCTCGTAAACCACTTTGAAGTGCCTGGCCGCGGAGGGGCCGTCACCGAAGGGGGCGCCGCCCGCCGCCTGGGTGAGCACCACCCCCAGAGCGAACATGTCGACCGCAGGGGTGACCGCGCCACCACCGGTGAGCTGCTCGGGTGCCAGGAATCCCGGCGTGCCGACCTGCAGCCCGGTCTGTGTCAGGGACGTTCCGTCCAGGGCGCGCGCAATGCCGAAATCGATGACGCGCGGCCCGTCCTCCGCGACGATGATGTTCGCGGGCTTGAGATCGCGGTGGATGACCCCCGCTCGGTGGATCGCCTCGAGCGCCTCGGCCAGGCCGGCCGCCAGGACGGTGAGCGTGTCCAGAGGCAGCGATCCGACGCGCGCGAGTACCGCTTGCAGGGTGGGACCGGGCACGAAGGCCGTCACCAGCCAGGGCGGCTCCCCGTCCGGGTCGGCGTCGACCACGGGCGCGGTGTGGAAGCCGCCGACCCGCCGCGCGGCCGCGACCTCGTCGGCGAACCTGCGCTTGAACCCGGGCTCGGTGCTCAACTCGGGACGTACGACCTTGACGGCGACAGCACGGCCGGACTGGGAACGGCCCAGGTAGACCACGCCCATGCCCCCCTGGCCGAGCCGTCCCACCAGCCGGTAGCGGCCCTCGCCGAGCGAGGTGGGATCCCCCGTTTCGAGCGGCTTCACATGTCCCCCGTTTCACACCTTGCGCAATGAACAGCCTCTCCCTACCCGTCGCGCCGTCCACCAGTCAAGCGAGGCCCATGCGGGGACCCGACACGGGTGCCCTTGGCAACCAGTACCCCTGGGCCGCGTACCCGGCCGACTCACTCCAGACTATCGGTGCCCGCCTGCGCCCGGAGGCCCAACGCAGCGTTCACGAGCGCTCCTCCGCTTTGGTGTCCGCGGCGGGGTCACGCTGGACAGGGACGGTGTCCGCGAACGCGGCTGCCTGGATCAGGTAGGCGTCCCGGAAGTCCCCTGTGCCGGTTTCCTCGTCCATGAGTTCAGGTGTGCCTTCGGCACGGTCGACAGCGGCGCCGAGGAACGCCGCGGTGAGGAGCTGTTCGGCCAACACCTTGCAAGCAGCCAGGGTGCTGCTGGAAGACGCGTCTTATGTTGAGCAGTCTGTGCGGCTTGATCCCGGCTCCGCTTGAGGGAAGGCCGATCCTGACGGCGCGGTGTCTCTCACGCGCGGCCCTTTTGCAGCGGGTTCGGACGCGCGTGCTTCTGTCATTCTTGGCCCATGTCAGAACCGGCAGACGCAGGCGGAGTGACTGCACCCGCAGCAAGGCGCAAGCTGCTGATCGCGTCCCTGATCTCGCTTGCGGCAGTGGGAATCGGCGTGTTTCACGTCGTCAAACCCGATGTGAAGATCGACAGTATTACCCTGGCGCTCGCAGCCATCGCGGTGGTGCCATGGCTGGGTGACCTCTTCGAGAGCATTGAACTCCCCGGAGGAGCCAAGCTCCAGTTTCGCCAACTGCAAGAGCGCATGAATGCAACGGAGCAGCGCACGGAGGAGGTCCGGCAAGCAGCCGGTGACGCAGCAAGGCAGGCTCGGGTCGCGTTGGTGACCTCGGGTGGCGACTACGGCGCCGACGGCTCAGCGGCGGAGAAGGTCGCTCGGCTCACCCACGAGTTCACGGAGCTGCGGCGGACTGAACCCTCCAGCCCTGGACGGACCTACCGTCAGGAGCAGATTTTCGCCGAGTTGGCGAGGCTCACTCCCCAGTGGGTCGACATGGACCTGCACGCAGCGCTCGGCTCGGACGACGGCGGGACGCGCCTGACCGCATACGCGCGTCTGTACGCGAAGCCGGAGGCCCAGTACCTCAGAGCACTGGCGGACGCGGCCGTTGGGGAGAACATCCACTTCAACCAGTACTGGGCCCTCCAGGCCGTCGGCGTGGTAATCGACGCCGTCGGCGCCGGCAGTGTCGAACTGGCGACGGTGCGCCGTCTGCGCTCGTTTGTTCCACGGCTCCCGGAAGACAGCGACCGGGCCCGGACCCTGCGTGCTGTCCTCACCAGACTGGACGAAGACGCGGCCTGAGCAGACAGCGGAACGCATCCGGGGGAATCCCTGGCTTCCACCCCGTCTGAGCCTGCGGGTCAGGTGAGGTCGCATGGTTCCCAGCCGGGTGGGATTTGGGTAGGCCGATGAGGGCGTCGATGCCGAGGTGTTCGAGGAGGAGCGCTTTGAGGTGTCGGCCGTCGATGAGTTCGAGTCGGTGGCGTGGGGCGAAATCGCGGCTTGTTTTGCCAAACCAGGCGGTGCGGACGACGATGCCTTTGGACGCGACTATGTGCTGGACCACGGCGGCGTGGGCGCGCACGGTGTCGGCAACATGATCAGAGATCAAGATCCGGCATCGCACCGCCAACCATGTACGAGCTCGTTGGTTAGCGCACTCAGCGCACGAAATCCGTTACTGTGCCGTGGTTGTCGGGAGAGGTCAGGCCCCAGAGGATCAGTCCCACGATGATTGCCAGCAGGATCAGCCCCGGCACGTTCTCGGGCCCCCAACCGACGGGCTGCCGAACCTGTGGGCCGGGTGTGGTGTCGTCGCGTGCAGCGTCGGAGTCGGCGCGCTGCCAGGGCGCGACATCGGCCTCACCCCGGGCGATCCGCGCGGCCACGTGGCGTACGTCGGCCGCGTGGTAGGTCGGCTCGCGGGTCAGGTCCGGGGAGGGCGCAGCCGAGGTACGTACGCTGTTGGCCCGCGCCACGGCCGTGATGCTGATCGGCCTGATCTGCGGCCAGAGCTCCCGGACTTCGGCCTTCGTCAGCCAGCCTTCCCCGTCCTGATGCTCCTGCTCGTCCGCTGCCCCCATGCGAAGTCCGCCCCCTCGCTCGCCGATCACCCCTGGCTTGATACCCAGACCGCCGAAAGATCACCCGGCCGGGCAATCACACTCGAACTCACGCCCACTGCGATCGGTATGGCAACCGCTTCCAAGACGTCGCTTCGCACGGCGTGATCCGTGGGAGGGGCCGCCGCTGTCGGGTTGGGGTGCCGCGACACACCGCCCCGCCTCGGCTCACCTGATCTCCGGCCCCGGCATCGTCCACGCCTATTGCCTGAGTTGTCCCCGTTCGCGGTGCTCGAGCAGCGCAGCCCCTACGTTCGGAGGCGACGGATCAGCCGCACCGGATCGGCCCGGTGTTGAGGCGGTAGGTCACTCCGCCCCGGACCAGCGAACCGCTCACGCTGATGCACTGCCCCGCCGAGTCGAACCAGGTGTACAGCGGCCCGGCGTAGTAGTGGTAATTGGCCGGATGCTCCTTCGGCGGGTCAATGGAGTAGTCGCCGCTCTCGTCGAAGATGGCCAGGGTGATGTGTGAGGCGAGGCCGTCGTAGGGGCTGGACCAGAACTTCACGCAGTTCTTTTTGGTCGAACTGTTCCAGTAGGTGCGCGCGTAGCCGCCCCCGTTGCGCCCCGCCGGACTCTTGGCCCAGTACGTGATGCCGTCCCAGCTGCCGGTGCACTGCTCGGCGGCAGGGGCAGCGGCCGGCGCCGCCTGGGCGGTGGGGGAGACAACCAGACCGAGCAGCAGCGCCATGACGCCGACGCCCAACAGCTGTGGTTTGCGTAACCGCTTCTTCAACCGCTTCATCCGCGTCTCCTAGTGGTAGATGCCGTCAACCCGGTTCGTCCAAGCCGTGCTCGGTACGCTGCGCCCCTCATTGACCCGGCACCCGACGTTTCACGAAATCTCCACCGGATTGCGACGCCCCGCCGAGGACTCCTGTCTGGCAACAGTGGCTCGATACGCGCCCACTGCGCGTCAGTCAACGACACACATCAACCAACGATCAGATGATCGGTATGAGAGGCCGGCGGGCGGCGTATCCCGTCGGTGGCGCGCGAGTTGGGCCTCAACCCGGAGTCGCTGCGGCAGTGGGTCGCTCGGTCGCGGGCGGAAGCGGCCGCTTCGTGCGTGCGCAGCGGCGCGTGCCCGCGCTGCGCTCCGCGGTCCGTTGCCGGGGCAGGTACGACATCCGCCGGTCAGCTGTCGAGTTCACGCCGCCACAGTTCCTCCGTAAGCCGGTCCACCCCCGCCGCGAGGTGGCGGCGGTACGTGGACATCGGCAGGCCGAGCAGGTCCGCCGCACGCTGCTGGGTGCCCGCCGGCTGGAGATAGGTGTGGTGGAGCGCCCGGTGGGAACGCCGGTCGTGTGGGGCCGCCTGGAGCTCGGCGGCCGTCTCCCTGAGTAGGGCGGACAAGGCGCTGGCCAGCTCGTCCGGCTCCGCGCCCTGCCCCGCCCTGGACGCGACCGCGCGTGAGCGCAGCAAGACCGATCCGCGCAGTCCGCCGACCCGCCCCATCCCGCGCAGGGCCTCGCGCACTCCGGCGGCGAACGTCTCGGCGTCGAGTACACGCAGCGTCCCGCCGGGTTCGTCGGGCGCCGCCACCGCCAGCGGATCGGCCGCCGACTCCCGTTCGCAGAGCAGGCTCAGCCAGGCCAGAGGGGGTGTACGGCGCCAGTCGTGGACGTACGTACCGTACGAGCGGCCGCCGACGGTGAAGTCGGATTGCGGCAGACGGTCGAAGTTCGTGTACGCGCAGCCGTCGGCCCAGAACTCCGGCTCGGCAAAGGGGAGGAGGGTGAGCGCGGGCGGCTGTTCCGCGGTGAGGTAGTGGTGGGTCAGCCGCAGGGTGATGAGGGTCTGGACGGCGGAGACGTCCTGGTACGTGTCCCGGGCCAGCCAGGCGCGTACCAGCAGGGCATGTTCGCCCGCGCGCAATCCGCCGTGGCTGGCGAGCCAGCCGACGGCGGCCGCGGCGGCCGGGTCCGCGGTGACGGCCGGGTCGTCAAGGTCCTCGGCGCCGAGGGCGAGCAGGATGTAGAAGCCCGCGGGGGAGGGCGGCGGCCCCTCCGCCTGTACGGTGGCCCAAGTGGCGGCCGGATGGGCCCACCAGCCACGCAGCAGCCGGGCGGACTCCGGCCCCTCGTGGCGTCCGGCCATGGCGAGGAGCGCCGGGAGTTCACTCTCCTCGGTCGCCGTGATCGACAGGGCGTCGAGGTGCGTGGACCCGGCACCCGCGGCAGCGGTGACCGGCGCCAAGAGGGGCCCGACCAGCGGGCTGTCGCGGTGCAGATAGGCGAAATCGGCCAGGACGGCGCGCTGGCGCGCCCGGTCGCCGTCGGCGAAGAGCTGCTGGTAGTACGTACTCGCGCGGCGGCGCAGCTCGGTCCTGCGGGCCGGATGGCGCCAGCCGAGTTCGGTGTCGAGAACGGATCGGGCGAGGTCGTGGGGGTGGATCCCGCGGCTGCCGTACTCGGTGATCGACAGTGTGCACAGCCACTCGAACAGGTCACTCGCGTCGGGCACGTCCACGAGCGCTGCGAGCAGTGGCTCAGTGGTGACAAGGGCTTGGGCATAGGCCTCCAGCGCCGCACGGTGCCGCGGCGTGGGCACCACGTCGAGCAGCGCTGCGAGCAGCGTGTTCACCACGCGGGGCGGTGAGGCCGGGCTGGTGTTCCCGCGGGAGCCGTGGACCCGCACGTCGGCCATGAGGGCGAGCGCCAGCGGATGGCCGTGGGTGAACGCCAGGACGCTCGGATGCTCTGCCTCCGGTACGCCGCGCCGGGTCAGGAGTTCTGCGGCGTCCACGGGATCCAGAGGAGCGAGCGGCATGGAATGGAGGAGGCCGAGCCAGGCGGGGTCGGTCCGCCAGGCGAGCGGCGGCGGCTCGCGGTCGGCGAGGGCCAGCACGCTGTCGTCGGGCAGGTGGGCAAGAAGCCCTTCGGCGGCCGGCACTGCGCCGGGAACATCGACCACGACGAGGCTGCCGGGGGCCACGTGGGCAGGCGCCGACACGTCACCGGTTGCCTTGTCGTAGGCCGGTTCGGCCGGTTCGTGTGCGATGACGGTCACCGGCCGGCCTACGCGGGTGGCCAGCCACGCGAAGTGGTGCAGCAGCGTGGACTTCCCGATCCCGGCCGAGCCGTGCACGTGGACCACCGCGCCGTGCCCGTCCGCCAGGATGCGACGGAAGGCCTCGACCTCTGCCTGACGTCCTACGAAGCCCTTGGCCCGGGCCGCGGCAAAGCGGTCGGCCATCCTCAGCGGTGCCTGCTGTCCCCCCACGGGAACGGTGATACCACCGGCCGGACCGACGGCGGGCGCAACGAGCGGAATTCGAGCGGAAGTCGGTCATCTTCCGGCGTGTCGGACGGACAGCGGTCGCTCCTACCGTGGGCAGTGCCCGGGAGGGCGCGGAGCCACGGTCCGGCACCGGGGCACCCGATGGCACGCGACTCGGCAACGGCCGCGCCCGCCAGCCCCGACCGGCCGTACGGCACCGCATTTCCGGCCGGTCAGCACGTACGTGCAGCCGAACAGTCACCCAGGAGGGGATTCCATGTCCAGCAACATGCCCGCAGCAGCAACATCCGCGACGTCCGCCGCTTCCGCCTCGACGGCACCGTCCCGTACCGCCCGGCGCCGTACCAGCCTGCGGCTCACTGCTGCCGCATCGGTCGCTGCGGTCTGCGCCGCTGCGCTGCTCGCGAGCGCCGGCCCGGCCTCGGCCAGTCAGTTCTTCGGCGGCACCCTGCACCCGGGCGAGCAGCGCTGCATCCAGCAGTACGCCTCCTACCAGGTCCGTGCCGACGGCAAGGCAACCGGCCAGGGCGCGAAGTTCAAGCTCCAGTACAACGGCGCGACGGTCCCCGGCACCGGCTCGCCCGGCCTGGTGACCAACTGGGCCGCCGATCTGCGCACGGTATGGGGCACCTTTCCCGGCGCCGGCTACTACACCGCCTGTGCGACCAACAACGGCACCGCGGACACCAACGTCCGGCTGGAACTGAAGACCGACGGCGAGGTCTTCTGACCGGGCTCCGTCCCGCACCCACCGGTCCCCGCGCCACCTCGGCGCGGGGACCTCCGCACACCGTCCGCCGCCGGTGTCACGGCACCCTGAGCTGCAAGCGCGCTCGGGCCCTGGAACCGTTCCGGCCGGTCCCGCCGTGCGTCTGACGACCTATGGGTGATCCGCCTTCCGTCGTCCGCTCTGGGTGAGGACGGCGGTCTCCCAGGCGGCGGCGACGGCGGCCCGGATACGGAGCGTCGCTTCCGGAACCGGGCCGGACAGGTGCACCGGTGCGCCGATGTGCACGTGCAGGCCCGGCCGCCTCAGCGGCGCGGTCACGGCGCCGGCGAGCTGCTTGACCGGGCCGCCGGAGCACAGTCTGCGCGCGCCCGCCTGGCCCACCGGCACGAGCGGCGCCCCGGTCGCGGCAGCGAGTCGGGCCGGTCCGCTGCGGAAGGGTCCGGGCGCGGCCTCGCCCGAGTCGGCGTGTCCCGGCAGCCGACCCTCGCCGTAGAGCAGGACGCAGCGCCCGGTCGCGAGTACGGCGGCGGCGGCGTCCAGGCATTCGCCGGCGCGGGCGCTGCCGCGATGGACGGCGATGTGCCCCTCGCGGCGCAGCGCCGCCCCCAGCAGCGGTATCCGCCACAGGCCTGCGGCGGCCATCACGACGGGCTCGACCCCGTAGCGCCGCAGCGCCGCGATCACGACGGCCGGATCGGCGAGCGAAGAGTGGTTGGCCACGAGGATGCTGCCGGCGCCGGGACCGGTCTCGCCCTCGGAGGTGACGGTCAGTCTTCCGAACGCGGGTACGGTGGCGGCGGCGATTCGGCTGAGCATGGGCGGCCTCGTTCGGATGGCGCTGAGCTGACACCGCTCATCCTCGGCCACTGCCGAGCGTCCGTCATGAGTAGCTGTACTCACTCCCCTTGGCGCCACACCGGTTGCCTCCGGCGCATGCCGGCCGTCGCGTGGCGGCTGTTCGGCGGCACTACCACCCCTGTGCGCAGGTCAGGGCCCGGCGCTGGCGCTGTCGCGCTGCGGCGGCGGTCCGGCCTCCCAGCAGGTGGGGGAGGCCGGACCGCTCAGGGCGTGTGCCCTGCGGCTGGGTCAGCAGAGGATGGCGTGATCCACTGCTTTCGGCACTGGGGTGGCCGCTCGCAGGTCAGTCCGTCGGTGCTCAGGACTCGCCGTGGTGGTCGGCCTTGTGGTGGTCGGACTTGTCACCGCTGCTGTTGATGCAGGTGTTGCCGAAGGCGGGGTTGAGGATGCCGATGATGTTGACGGTGTTGCCGCAGACGTTGATCGGGACGTGGACGGGTACCTGGAGTACGTTGCCGGACAGGACACCGGGGGAGCCGATGGCAGCGCCCTCGGCAGTGGCATCCGCGGCGGCCATGGCGGCGCTGCCGGCCAGGACAGCGGCGGCTGCGGCGGTGACGACTGCGGCCTTTGCGATACGGGACATGCATATCTCCTGGAGGAAGGGTGCCTGCCGCAGGGATTGCGGCATGGGACCCGTCCAACAGCGTGAACAAGTGGCCGGTTACGAGGATTGGGCCGAAGCAGTGACCTCCGGTCGGTTTGCCGAGTGCTGACCGGGGCGTAGGGGCCGGCGAGGATGTCTTCGTCTGCGTCCTCGGCCGATGAGAGGCGGACAGCGTTCGGTGGTGGCCGCTCCGGCGCCCAGGGGGATCCGGCCGGGGGTGGGGCGGCGTCGTGGGTGTCGCCGACCTCACTTGTGGGGGCGGCCTACGGGGTGGGCGCGTGTCAGGCTGCCTCGACCGCCGACGGGGCCGTCAGTCTTTGTCTGGTTGCGGGACGTGGCCTGTTGCCTTTTGCACCATGGCCTCCAGCTCCGCGCGGTCCAGACCGATCGTCTCCGCGTAGTGGTCCAAGGCCGTGTCCAGCAGCCACCAGGGCTCCCGCGCGTCTTCCCAGGCGCCCCGCCAGATCACGTGCTGCTCGTCGGTCCATTGAGCTGCGTCGCCGAGTTCCTCCTGAAGGCGCGTCAACTCGGCGTGCGCTTCGTCGGTCGCCTCTTGCAGCGGGCCGACCGTGATCCAGCGGGACGAGGACCGGAAGCTTCTTCCCGCCTCCCTCAGGGACGAGTGGCCCGTCGTCGTGGCCCGTACCGGCGCGGAGATCGACCGGGCGATCCGGGCTTCCTGAACCAACGGCGTGGGGCCGGTCCCCGGTGCATGTCACCGGGAACGGCCCCGTCGTGTTCGCACGGGCGCGGCCGCCGGCCGGTACGTCTCCGCTACAGCAGCCACGCCAAGATCCGATGCAGCGGCGAGCAGGCCGCGGCCGCCTTCAAAAGCTGACGTCTCCTGCGAAAGCTCCGCTGCAGCACCAAACGGATCACCGACATGGTGATGAAGGCCGTCGCCGAGGGCGGGCGGCCGAGCTGACCTGTGGCGACTTGAGATCCCCCAGTCCCTCTTGTGCTGCTCGGTTCCGCCGACCCGCCGACCTCCCGACCCGCATGCGCGGGTCGCACCGGTGCTCCTGGCCCTGGTAGCGGCAGCACGGTGATCGAGAACGAGTTCTACGCACATCGAGCGGGCAGCGGCTTGCAAGCCCTGACGTTTTGCGTCTTCGGAATGATTTCTTCCGCAAGGGTTGACGTGGGCGGCACCCAGGCGGATCGTGATCGCCTCGGCCGCACGATTGCTGGAGGTCTCGTGAGCGAGTTCCATACGAGAGTGATGACGCTGCCCAGCGGCTCAGCCGCGGGTGCGGTGCTGACAGGAGCCGGCGCGGATCTGAGCGACGCGGAGTTCCTCGAGCGATACCCGCGCGTGGCTGAGATCCTGGCGCGCTGGGAGCGTGAGGACCTGGACCAGGAGTGAGGTTCGATGCCTCGCCGGGAGCAGCGCCCCTGCCCCCCTCCGCCCGGTGGGGAGACGGCGGCCCCGCCATCCGCCACCACAAGGACTGCGAACGCATCGGACGCATTTGAGTACGTGGGCGCTGGTTGGCGGGCCGGTACCTCTCTCGTGGGGGTACTTCGGCTCTCCTCCTTCGCGGCATGAGGCTGCTCAGGCGGCAGTCGTCGCCGCTTGCGAGGGCCGCCCCCATACCCGGAGAGGGATGCGGAGGGGCGCGAGCGGTACGAGTACGAGGAGCGATCCGTTCGACGGCAGGCCGGCGCACTCGCGCGGGCGATCCGGGTTCCGACCGGGGGGCCGGCGAGGATGGAAGGTCGACGCCAAGCAGTGACCCGGATGATCATTCCATGCCGTCGGCGCCGCCCTGCCAGGCTGCTGCCGGGAGCGGATCCGGGGGTGCGCGGAGCACGTGCGGCCCCGCCGGCCTTGCGGAGCCCCACGGGGTGTCGACGACGTAGCTGCGGACGACGTTCTGCTGCTCGGGTGACATTTCATTCCAATAGGAGCCGATCACCGCATAACCGGCGTGCCGGATCTCGTGCCGATCTCATCGGCGTTCACAGCCCGGCCTCCGGTGATGGGGCCGAAAATCGAGGCGAAAGCATCGAGTGTCAACTGACGGCTGGGTCCATCGACGTATCGCCGTTGGACCAGTACCTCCACGCCGTCGGCTTCTGCTGGGCTGCCGGACGGAAAGGACCGGGCGCCTGTGCACGAGGTCCGTGAGAGGCAGTCGTCACAGGACCGACCCGGCGGCCAGCTCCAGCTCCAGCTGCGGGATGGCCTGGTGACCGGGTGAACGGGTGAACGGGACCGCCGGTCCGTCGGCGCGCACCTGCTACGACCGGCGTATGCCTTGGCCGGGCGCCGCCCACGAGCCGTCGACCGCGCCGACCGCGCTCCGCCGTTTCCCGGTGACTGCAGGTGCAGGTGCCACTGCGGCACACGGTGGAGCGGACGAAGAACATCGTGCGCTGGACAAAGTTGGAGCGGGGCGGGCACGTCGCGGCCATGGAGGAGCCTGACCTGCTGGTGGAGGACGTGCGGGCGTTCTTCTGGCAGCTGCGCGAGAAGGGCCGAGCCGGCATGTCTGCCCATGGCGAATCTGCGGCGGGCAGAGAAACCACATCCGGGGATCTCCCGAGGTCAAGAGTGGAGTGGACGGCACTCCGCATCGACAAGGAGATCAGATGACGCCACTCACCATGCTTCCGCCCCGCGCGGGGGAGGGCGACACACCGCCCAGCCGCTTCGACGACCATCTCGCGGCGCAGCTGCTCGCCCAGCGGATCGTCCTCCTCGGCACCCAGGTCGACGACGTGTCGGCCAACCGGGTCTGCGCGCAGCTGTTGCTGCTGTCGGCGGATGACCCGCGCACCGACATCAGCCTGTACATCAACAGCCCCGGCGGGTCGATCACCGCGGGTCTTGCCATCTACGACACCATGCAGCTCATCCCGAACGACGTCTCGACGCTGGCGATGGGGTTCGCCGCGAGCATGGGCCAGTTCCTGCTGACCGTGGGGGAGCCCGGGAAGCGGTTCGCGCTGCCGAACGCAAGGATCATGATGCACCAGCCCTCAGCGGGCATCGGTGGAACCGCCGCGGACATCGAGATCCAGGCGGAGAACCTCCAGTTCACCAAGCAGGCCATCGAGCGGATCACCGCCGAGCACACAGGGCAGAGCGAGCAGATGATCGCGCGGGACGGGGACCGGGACCGCTGGTTCACGGCTGAGCAGGCCAGGGAGTACGGGATCGTGGACCGGGTGGTGGAGTCGCTCGCCGACATCCGCCCGGCCGCGTCGCGCCGACGGATGGGGTGGTGAAAATGGCGTCGTACACGGTTCCCTACGTCATCGAGCGGACCCCGCAGGGTGAGCGGTCCTACGACGTCTTCAGCCGGCTGCTGAACGAGCGGATCATCTTCCTTGGCACCGAGATCGACGACGGGGTCGCCAATGCGGTCATCGCGCAACTCCTGCATCTGGAGTCGGCGAACCCGGAGCACGAGATCTCGATCTATCTCAACTCGCCCGGTGGATCGATCACTTCGCTGATGGCGATCTACGACACGATGACGTTCGTGCAGGCGCCGATCTCCACGTTCTGCGTCGGTCAGGCGGCGTCGACTGCGGCGGTGCTGCTGGCCGGCGGGGATCCCGGGCGACGGTTCGTGCTCCAGCACGCGCGGGTACTGCTCGGCCAGCCGGCCAGCGGCGGTCGGCAGGGGACGGTCTCCGACCTCAGCCTCGCGGCCAAGGAGATGGTCCGCATCCGCTCACAGGTGGAGGAGGTGCTGTCCCGGCACACGCATCACGACATGGCAACGCTGCGCGCGGACATGGACCGGGACAAGGTGCTCACCGCCGAGGAGGCCGTGGCCTACGGGCTCGCGGACGAGGTGCTGAGCCGACGGCTCGCGTTCGTCTGACCCCGCGTGGCCGTGGCCGAAAGCCGGCGAGCCGGCCGGTACGGCGGTGGATCGCTCCGTCGTACCGGCCGTCGGTTGGGTCAGGCGGCGAGGCAGAGGCCGTCGTACCGCGCCGTGGGCGACGTACGGCCCCGGCCCACCCGGCTTCGGGCGTACCGGGCCAGCTCGTCATCGGCGAGCGAGAGCAGGTCGCCGAGGCCGAGCCCGAGGGCCCGGGCGGCGGCCGCGAGCACCTCGGAGGAGGCCTCCTTGCGTCCGCGCTCCAGCTCCGACAGGTACGGCATCGAGATCCGGGCCGCCTCCGCGACGTCCTTCAGCGTGCGCTCCTGGGCGAGCCGCTCACGCCGCAGCACATCGCCCACGAGGTCGCGCCACAGGGGTTCCTTCGGCGCGGGTGTCCGTGGAGCTCCTTCCGGTCGCTGCGGGGCGCGTGCCGTCCCACCGGAACCGGTCGGCGAGGTCTGCGGGCGCAGGGGGGTGGCGCGGGCTTGGTTCGGCACATGAGTGGTCACCCCTTCAGCCTAGGGATCCTGGGCGCCGGGGGAAGGGAGCGGCGTTCTGCCCTGGGTGAAGTGAAGCCGTGCGGGCTGACTGGAGGTGTCGCGAGCCAGTGAACCTTGCCGGTCACGGCACAAGTAGGGCTTGGATGACGGTCCAGCAGGAGGAGTACTGGGCGCAGCTGCGCCGAGCAGCCGAGCAGAAGAGGGCCGAGCGCGAGGCCGGCCGTCCCGTCTGCGCGGGTGCGGGACGCAGTTCGACAACGGCGGCTGGGAAGCGCCTGCGGCAGGAGCGGTAGCTCTGCGAGGCCGGCCTCACCGCCGGCTGTTGTGGCGGCCCTGGAAGGGGGGCAGCCGGACAGCGAGGGAGACCTCCGTGACGTTGCGACCGCTGGTTGAGCCGGGCGCAACCAGCGGAAGCCGTGTCCGGCCCGGCCGCGCTGCGCGCCGGACCGGCCTGCGAGAGCTACAGGCGCAGTCCGTGCAGATGATGCCCGCACTGCTTTCGCGTGCGATCTGGCTGCGGTGACGGAGTGCGGAGCATTCCGCTCAGGTGAACTCGTCGGCCTTGGGGCCGACGGCAACGTGCAGTTCGTCCTCGTGAAGGCCGTGGGGAATCTCGATCTCGGACTCGGTTGCTTCGTCGGCGTCGATGGAGGCGGAGTTGCCGTCCGTGTGTCGGGCCTTCAGCTCTCTTGAAACAGTGCCTGGGCGGTGCTGTGACTGCCAGTTCCGTCGTGGGAAAGCGCCGCCGGGTTCCGTCACGGGGCAAGGGCGTGACCGGCCTGCCCGGACGCTCAGCCCACCGTCACGGTCGGCTCGTGCCGGACGGGGAAGTTCACCGAATTGGCGATGAAGCAGGCCCGGTGGGCTTCCTCGTGCAGTGCGAGCGCCGCGGCCACCATCGACTCCTCGCTGACGGTGACCCGAGGGTGCACCACGGCCTCCGTGAACTGCCCGCTGTCCCCGGCGGTGGCCATCGTCCCGGTCGCCTCGTCGACGTACGAGGTGACCACCACGCCGTTGACCGTGCAGAAGTGCAGGTAGGAGAGCATGTGGCACTGGGACAGCGCGGCGAGCAGCAGTTGCTCGGGGTTCCAGCGCGAGGCATCGCCGTGGAAGGTCGGGTCGGAGCTGGCGAGGATCGCCGGCAGCTCTCCGGCGGTCACCTCGTGCGCCCGCGAGAAGGCGCGGTAGTGGCTGGTGCCGGTGCCGAGGTTTCCGGTCCAGGTGACGCGGGTGGTGTAGGAGTGCAATCGGGCCATGGCGGCTGCTCCGTCTCTCGATACGGGACTGGGCGGGAGCGCCGCAGGGTGTCCGGGGTGCGGGTGCGGGTGCGGGCGGCGGCTGCGCCGAGCGGCGCGCGGTGCCGGGCGCCGACCTGGATCGTACGGCCGCCCCCGCGGGAGCGGCGACACCCCTCGACGGCCGGCCGCCGGAACGGCCTTACACCCGTGACCTCCGGCCCTTATGGGATGACCGGTCCGCGATGGCCGATCAGTCTCGCGATCATGGTGGACATCCATCAGGCACCCGAGGCCGACATCGACCGCGCTCTGGAACTCGCGTACCTCGTCTTCCATGACCGGCCGAGAAGGAGGCCCGCGCGAGGCAGCACGCGTTGCCGGTCCGGTGCCTGCGGCTTTCACGCCGACCAGTGCGTCGTGGCTGAACCTGGTGGAGCGGTGGTTCGCCGAGCTCACGCAGAAGAAGCTCAAGCGGGGAGTCCACCGCTCGGTCCAGGCCCTCGAACGCGACATCCGGGCATGGCTGACCGACTGGAACGACCAGCCCAAGCCCTTCGTCTGGACGAAGACCGCCGACGAGATCCTCGACAAAGTCGCCGCCTACTGCCACCGAATCTCTCACTCAGGTCACTAGTGCTGCGACCACTTGGGTTCACCAACGACGCGAACGCGCACGCATCAGCAGTGAACGACGTGTCCGCTGGGGCGGCAGACCATTACCAACCGCGGCCTGACATGACCGCCCCGTCCAGTGGAACTGCTCGTCCGGTTCGTCCCGTCGCTCCAGCCGTGACCAGCTGAACAAGCATTTCGTGAAGCGCGTTCCCCAACGGATTGTCCGTCCAGAACGCCCGCTTGACGTGCGTCAACGTCGCAGACTCGTCAAGGATCCCCAGCGAGCGGCCCACCGTGAAGGCCGCACCGTCCTGATCAGTCCAGCCTGGCAGGCCCTCTGAAAGATCAACGAAGCGATCCTGCCGGCAGGCGATCGAACCCGGTCTGGAAGAACCCGGACGGCGCGGAAGAGCCCATGCGTGCCCTCTTGCGCATGCGCTGCGCTTGGCGGATGAGTACTCGAGTTGGCGGGTGTTTCATTCCGCGAGAACGCTGCGACCTCGAGAGGTCGCGGTCACCCGTGCCGACGGGGGCGGTCTTCCTGTCCCGCCAGGGGGGTGGCGGACCAGCCGTGTTCCAGCAGGGTGAACAGGTCGCGCATGGTCCGGGCCGGGTTTTCGCTTGCGCGGGCGATGCTGGGGGCTTCCAGGGCGAAGCGTGCCAGGCCGACGACGGCGGCGTCTTCCGGGTCGAGCCCGGTGACCTCGGCGAGGGCGGCGGCCAGTGTGTTCTCGTGGCGCAGCCACATGCGACGGGCGTAGTCCCGCAGTGCGGGGGTGGATTCGACCAGGACGAAAGTGGGGTCGTTGGTCCGCACGGCGGTTCGGGTGCGCACCATGTGGTCGCGCAGGGCGTGCAGCACGGGCTGACCGGGGGCCCGGTCGTGAACGGCGGCGACCAGGGCGCTCTCGATGTCCGTGTCCAGGTCGAAGACGAGGGCTTCCTTGCTGGGGAAGTGCTTGAAGAGCGTGCTCAGTGAGACGTCGGCCGCCTCCGCCACCTCGCGTACACCGACGTCGTCGAAGCCGCGCTCGGTGAACAGCCGTACTGCGGCATCCGTCAAGGCCTGCCTCGTCTGGGCCTTCTTGCGTTCGCGGCGTCCTGTCGTTGTCTCGGCCATGCCCCCACCTTACCCCCTTGAGGGGATCGGCTCGCAAAGGCGACCCAATGTAAAGTCGGAGCAGTTGTACTTTTGGAGCAGTTGTGTTTCTGTGAGTGGGGACGGCTGACCGGCACTCGGTCGCCGAAACCCGGGACGCGTCCCACACCGCAACAACTGATCCGCCATGCCCTGAACAGGGCGTCGCCACAAGACGCCAGCACCCTCCCCAACCCTTTGAACGGAGCGTGACCCTCATGTCCACCACCGCTCGCATCGCGATCGCCGGTGCCGGCCTCGGCGGCCTCGTCTGCGCACGCGTCCTGCAACAGCACGGCGTGCCGGTCACGGTCTTCGAGCGCGAGACCGCCCCCCACTCCCGCTCGCAAGGCGGCACTCTCGACATCCACGAAGACACCGGCCAGGCAGCCCTGCGCACAGCCGGCCTGTTAGACCAGTTCCTCGCCCTCTCCCGGCCCGAGAGCCAGGAGTGGCGCCTGTACGACCGCCACGCAACCCTGATACGCCACGACCAGGCGGACGAGGACGATCTGAGCAGGCCCGAGATCGACCGTGGCCAGCTGCGCGCGCTCCTGCTGGACTCCCTCGCCCCCGGCACGGTCCGTTGGGGCCACTCCGTAAAGGCCGTCACCCCACTACCCCGTGGCACCGTCCGCCTGCACCACCACGACCGCACAGGCGAAGACTTCGACCTGGTCATCGGCGCCGATGGCGCCTGGTCCCGGGTGCGCCCCGCGCTCTCCGACGCCCAACCCTCCTACGCCGGTGTCACCTTGGTGGAAGCTCACTTCGACGACGTCGACCATCGTCACCCCGGCATCGCCCACCTGGTAGGTCGCGGCACCATGTCGGCCAAGGCAGGCCGCCGCAGCCTGGTGCTCCAGCGGAACAGCAACGGACACGTCCGCGCCTACGTCAACTTCCGCGGCCCCCAGGACTGGCACGCCGGCCTCGACCTCGCAGACACCCAGGCGGTACGGGCGCGCCTCCTCACCCAGTACCAGGACTGGCACGAGAGCCTGCTGCACATCCTGCGCGACAACGAGGGCGGTTTCATCAACCGGCCCATCTTCGTCCTTCCCGTTCACCACTCCTGGCAGCGCGTCCCCGGCATCACCCTGCTCGGCGACGCCGCCCACCTGATGGCACCCGTCGGCGTCGGCGCCAACCTCGCCCTGCTCGACGGCGCAGAACTCGCCCGAGCCGTCATCCACCACCCCACCGTCGACCAGGCCCTCGACGCCTACGAAAGCGTCATGCTGCCCCGCGCCGCCGACAACGCCAGGACCGCCGAGCAGATGCTCACCACCCTCATGCCCGACACCGATTCCGACGACGCCGCCTTCCCCGACAGCCTTTGGCCTGACTCGCGCCCCGCTCACACCAACTGAGCCCGCGGCCGGGCCCCTGCCGAGTTCCTCCGTGAGCACGGCGAACTGGGCGTCGTAAGGAAGTGGGGCGTCCCAAGGAGCGTGACCGGGTCGTCGGCTTGGCTTTCGCGCTCGTGGAGTGTGCGGGCCGTGTCGAGACGTCGAGATCCGGACTTCGTGTCGATGGCCAATCCGGGATCCTCATGCATGGTCACACCAGTGATCAGCTGCCTGCCGAGAGGTCCCCGTCAAGGAGCCGTGCGGTGAGTGCCATGCACCGCGTCCGAGCTGGGGAGAAGCCATAGGGCATCTTGGTCACCGCTGTGAAGGCACTCATCTGGGCGTCCTCCTCGCCGCTGGCTTCGGCGTCGTAGATCTCGAAGAGCTTCTCCTCGGCCACGTCCAGTCCGGCCGCTTCAATGGCCTGGAGCAGGGCCTTGTGGTGGGCGCAGTGCTGCGCGGCGAGTTCCTCGACCTGCGGGTCGTGGGGGTCGACGGTGTCATCGAGGGCGGCGTCGGCCGCGTCGAGGCGGTCTGCCTCGGCCCGTAGGCCGGGATGGGTCGCCAAGGTGATGAACACGCTGGCCTGGATTGCGGCTCCCAGCGGCCCGAAGATCCGTTCTGTGACCAGCAGGGCGTCCAGGTCGGAGGGGCGCAGTGCGCCAGAAGGCAGGTGGCTGAGCCGGTCCGCGACCAACGGGGAGAGCAACCCCAGAGGGCTGCCCACGACCCGCAAGCGCTGGACTAACGCGCGCTGACGCTTGATCTCGGACTCCTGGGCGGCCAGGGTCTCCTCCAGCCGGCCCAGGACGTCCTCAACGTCCCGGGCGTCGTCAAAGGCGGCCCGCATGTCGTCCAGGCTGATGCCGGCCTCGGACATCTTGCGGATCCACAGCAGGCGGATCATGTCGTCGTAGCCGTAGCGGCGGCGTCCGTCTCCGCCTCGCTCGGGCTCCGGCAGCAGACCGATCTGGTGGTAGTGACGAATGGCGCGCGGGGTGGTTCCGGCGAAGGCGGCGGCATCGCCGATCTTGACCTCGCGGGGAGGCGTGGCGGAGGGGTGCATCGCAGACAGGGCCTTTCGTGCTGTGGTGCCCTCGACGACACCACATGCCGCTACGGCATGTGCAACTACACACCACCCGAACCCTGCCGGGCCATCGGGTGGTCCCTCGCCATGGGTGTCCCGTCCCAGGGCAGGCCCGGAGCGGGTCGGCCGCCCCCGGCTCTGCGTCGAACGACCGGCCGGGCGAGCCGGCTCTGGAGAAGTTCCCGGCAGGTCTGCGACAGGGTTTTCCGCCTCCTCAAAAGTTCGGTTCCCGAAGCGGTCGGCCGCTGAAATTCGACAAGCTTGCCGTCCGCTGCCAGGCGAGCGTGCCGGTCGCAGTCCTCAACGAGTGGCTGCGACCAGCACTTCCCCGACAGCCCCTGGGCCGCTCCTCAGGAAGTGTCCGAGTCCGGGCTCGCAGGGGAGGCGGAATCCACGCCGGTTGTCGTCGGCGGCTCGACATGGATCTGACCGTCGGGGCCGGTCGTCTGAGGGAACTCCGGCAGGTGCCGGCTGAGGAAGAGCGCCGGACTTCCCGTGCCTGCCCAGCGGGAGGCGTGAATGATGGGGACCGACCTGTGGATGACGGAGGCGACGTTCGGCACCGGCATACGTCCTCGCTTCGTCAGGGCGCTGTGTACGGCGGCCCGCGCCGCTTCGACCGCGGACGGGGCGACCGATGGGCCGCCGGCCGTGGGCAGTCGGAGAACGGTGACGCCCTTGCGGGCGCTGACCTGAGGAAAGTCGGGCAGGAACCGGGTGAGAAAGTTGCTCAGCTTGCCCGTACCCGCCCACCGGGACGAGGCGACGAGCGGGACGGCACCTCTGATGACGACGCCGACCGCGGGCAGCGGCATCGGTCCTCGTAAGGTCAGCGCACCGTGGACGGCGGCTCGTGCCATCTCGATGTCTGCAGGGCTCGGGCCGCCCCGGCCGTCCGGTGCGGGCGGCGCCGACAGGAAGGGAGCCGGCGAGCAGGGCTCCTCCTGCGCGGTGACCGTCGCCCCCGGGCGGGCAAGGTAGACATCGCCGTCGCCGGAGACGCGGAGGAACTCCTGCAGATGCCGGGTGAGGAAGCGAGCGAGGCTGCCGGTCCTCGCCCACCCGGTGGCGAAGATCTCCGGTGCGGCAGCGAGGATGAGTGAGCCCGCGGCGCCCAGGGACAGCGTGTTCTGCCGTGCCAGTTCTGCCACCACGGCGGTGCGCGCCCGCCGGACCTCCTCGTCCAGGTCCAGCCGACTGGCCGGCGGTGCTTCCACCGACCGCTCAGGGTCCGCCTTCGCCGTCACCCTGCCCACCGGATTGGGCTGCGCCTCCGCGTCGAGCGGAACGCCTGGCGGTGCGGTCGCCGGTGCCTCGGTCTCCGGCTCTCCGGTGGGCGGCGTTCCTGCTGCCCGCCCACTGTTCGCCGGCGCTCTCCTCTCCGGCTCGCGAAATGACTCCGCCCCGGGCGTGACGGCCAGCAGATCGGTCGCACGGGCTCGCAGGAAGGAGTGGTAGATGGGCACGGCGGTGCACAGCTGGTCTCTGCCGTGGACGTAGGAGAGATAGGCGCGGTCGATCAGTTCGTTGACTGCCGCCTCACCCCCGACGCGCAGAGCTTCGGTGGCGGGCAGCGTCTTGCGGGTGGCCGGCATGACGGCGAACAGAGCGAGGATCCGCCGTTCCTCCACGCTGAACAGGTCCCGTCGGCGGCGTTCGTCGGGGTCCAGTTCGACGCCGTCGTCGATGACCATGTTGAGGTGGGGGTCTTCGCTCACGAGCCGGTCGAGATGGTGACGGAGATCGGACCCGGTGATCAGGCGGGAGCCGGTCCGGTCGTCATGGATGTGTCCTTCGAGATCATTGCGGAGACGGGCCCAGAAGTACGGCCGCAGCCCGATACGAGGAACGATCTCCGTCGCGAAATGGCGTGGCGTGACCCCGGCCCGGCGCAGCCACTCCACCCGCGGTCCTGCCGTGCGGTCGGCGAGCGGACCGAGGAAGTACGTGATTCCGTCGGCCCAGGACAGGTCGGCGGGGCATTCGACGGACTGCCAGGTCTTCAACTCGTGCACCGAGCGGTGGAAGCGTTGGACCGTGCCGATGAGTACGAGGTTGCGGCAGACGAGGCTGCCCAGTCGCCCCGCCGTGCGCCGGCCGTCGCTGCCCTGTTCCGGAAGCAGCAGCACGTCCAGTTCGTCGAGGACCACGGCCACCGGTGCACCGCCGTCGCACGCCTGGTCCAGGTCCGTGAGGAGATCGACGAGGTCAGTACCCTCGGTGTCGAGGGTGATACGGAGGTGGCGGCGCGCCTGAACGGCGAGCACACGGCAGATCGCCCGGTTCCACTCGGCGAAGTCATGGACCTTCTTGCGGGTGTTGCTCATGTCGATCCACAGCTGGCCGCGCAGGCGCGGGTCCTGGCCCGCCTGGTAGGCCAGGGAGGACTTGCCGGCCCGGCGGGTACCGAAGACGAGGCTGCCCGCTCGGGGGCCGGAGCCGCCGATGATCCGGCTGAGCCGGGCCAGTTGCTGCTCCCTGCCCCGGAAGAGGTCGGCAGGCAGGGCCGGCAGGGTCACGTTGGTGCCCGTGGCCAGGGGCACGGGCGCCGCGTCCAGTGATACCTGGTGGGAGCCGAGCAGCGCCCGGCTGTCAGGGGAGATCGGCACCGGACTGGTGCAGTAGTTGAACGCTCCTTCCTGCTCGATGGCACAGGTGGCGAGTCGTGTGGGTTCGCCGTCGAGGTGAAGGTAGAGGCCGGTGTGTGGCGAGAGGTTGACCAGAAGTGCCTTGGGCGACTCATGGTCGTCGACGCGTACGGCGAGCAGGTGCTCGGCCGCAGTCTCGTCCTTGATCTCGGCTGCCACTCGTTCTTCCACCGCCGCCCGCACCTTCGGCGGCAGCGTCAGCGCCTGCACCATGCGACCGCTGAGCGCGGGGTCATGGAGCAGCGGGCTGAGCGCTTTGGCCAGGGAATCGAGCAGCGGGGGAGTGAGCGCCGGATCGGCGATCTGGTAGAGCCGCGTGAACCGGCCAGACAGGGACTGGATTCGTACGCCGGTGTCCGGGCTGTGGCGCCGTTGATCCGACACCACGGGGGTCTGCCGGGGCCGGAGCAGAACGAGCAGGTCCACCAGACCGGCCGGTGAGAGGGCGATTCCCCCTTTCGGGTCCAGGGACGGTTCGGCGAGCCATCGGATCCAGGGCATCCGCTGTGCCAGCTCTTCCCACAGTGTCCGCGCCGAGCCGGGAACGGACGTGATCGAGGGTGAGCGCGTTTGCCGCAGCCGGCGCCCCATGAGGTATTCCCGCGTGTACCTGATGATGCGCTGCCAGACCCAGGGTGCCGTCTCGGGAGACGCTTGGTTGAGCGCGAGCAGATAGGTGGTCAACGCGTCCGCGAACACCCCTGCATCAGCGGTACGGGGCCTGGTGAACCGCTTCTCCAACTCCCTTTCCATCACCAGGAGCGCCACCACCTGGTGCCCGTACCGTCGCTCCTCGATGTCTGCGACACCCACGCGGGAGAGGGCCGGTTCGAGGGAGGGCAGCAGTGCCGCGTCCGAACGGACCCGCAGTACGGAGTCCACGACCCGGTCGACGCTGTCGCGATCGACCGGCTTGCGGCCGGGCCCGAGCCAGGCCACGGCCCGCATCCGGGTCACGGCCGCGGCGGCGGCCGAGCCGGGCTTCCGTTGTCGGGTGGCGGCCACGGCGGCCGCCATCCCGGATGCCTGCCCGTCCAGCAGCGTGACGGCCTGACCTTTCAGGCCCGCGGTGACATGGGACATCCGGACAACGGCGTCCAGCACGTCTGCGCGTGGAGCGGCCTCGTACACGAGCATCTGGCCGCGGTCACACAGCGCCAACCGGCGCACCTCGCCCCGGCTCGGCTCGCTCTCACGTACGGCCCTCACGACCACCTTCCAGCCGGAGCCGGTACGGGTGACGGATGCTCCTGGAACGGGTGACCAGCCGTGCTCGTCGTCGGTGACCGCGACCACCGCGCTGTCATCGCCGGCGAGAGCGGACGGTGTCGGCAAGCAGTGTCCTGCTGCCAGCAGTGCGCCGACGGTGAGAACCGGCGTGCCGTCATCGAGCCGTCTGTGAACGCAGCCGAGTACCGGCGCCCCCGCGTCGACGACATGCATGATCCCGCCGACCGGGTGGCCGCCGAGTCGTCGGTGCGCACGAAGGTCGACGCGCTCCTGGGCATCCCTGAACCCAGGTGGCGCACGACGTTCCCGGACTCACCCCGTACGGTGACCACGCCCAGCGGCTGGCCTTCGAGTAGTTGGTCCACGATGGCCGACGGGGCCGGCGAGGTCCTGGCGACGACGGTCAACAGCTGGAGCAGTTCGGCGGCGGCGTCCGCGGGTGTGGACGGCCCCTTTCCCTCTCGTCCCCCAGCCGAGCAGTGATATTCGACGGTCCAGGAGTCACCGCTGTCGTCACCGGCCTGAACCGTCACCGTCAGGGGAACGCCCGGGCTGGACCATTGCGCCGACGCGGGCACCGGCGTCGGCGGGCGACCGGCGCACCGGAGGGGCGCTGTGATCGTCTCCGTCTCCAGCCGGGCGGTCCATCCACTGCCGGCCCCGGCCGTCACGGCAGGGGGCAGGGAGCGCAGCCGGGCCAGGACCTCCTCCCGGGGTACCGGGTCGGAGCCCACGATCACGTCGGTGAGGCATGGATGGTCGGAGTCGACCAGCACGAGCCGCGTCTCCGTCGGGCTCCAGCACGCCACCACCGAGACGTACGCCGGCTGCAGTTCAGCGGGGCTGGGCTGGCACGAGTACCTGCCCTGCCGGATCACCGCCAGCCGGTGGGCATCCTGCCCAGGCCCGCTGCCGCCCGTCACCGCCGTTCACCGCGCGCCCGTGCACGGCGTGCCGCTGCCAGCTCGGCCGACGACACTTCCGGTGGCCGGGGGACGGGGAACGTGTGCTCGAGCAGACGCTCTGCCTCGGGTAGTCGCGGGCGCAGCTTGCCGGAAGCCTGCCACGGGGTACAGACCGTGACCTGATCGAGGGCACCCACCAGTTCGAGGATCAGCGGAGCGTCCGCGTCGCCGGAGGCAAGCACGAATCTGGCCAGCGGGTTGCGCTCGGCGCGCCGCGCGACCTGCGCGGTCATCAGTGCGTCATCGCTGCCGTCCCCGGTGCGCCGTGCCTTCTCCCGGAGTTCCTCGGGCAGATGGAGCCGCTCGCCGCTGGTCTGCGCGCCCACCGTGGCGTCGATACGGTGGTGCGAGCGGCCGACCAGCCACACATCCCCTTCGGACACGTCGTGCTTTTCACGCAGTCCGCGCAGCCAGGCTTGGACGTGGGGCTGGAGAAAGGCCTCCAAGCCGTCCGGGTAGCGGTCGGGATGGACCTCGGCATGGCGTTGGAACGGCATCCGCAGGTTCTCCGTGTCGACGACCAGGAACACACGGTTCAGCAGTCGGTGCACCAGTGGCGCGGGACGCTGCGGATCATCGAACGAGGAGGGCAGGCCGAATGCCTCCGGCGCCCTCCCGCGAGCCAGCTCCTGCCTGAGGTAGTCGATCGGCTGGGTCTGGCGGACCCTGACCTCGGGGCGGGCGGCGAGGCAGGGCAGCAGCCCCGCGTCGAGCAGTCCGGGCAGCTGCCGCTCCTGAACCTCCTCCACCGCCTCCGGCGTCCACCGGCCGTGATCGCGCACCGCCGCGGCGGCCTTCTCCAACAGCCAGGGCCAGCCCCCGCACGCCCGGGCCGCCTCATCCGCCTCGGCTGCGGGAACGCCCAGCTGGATCAGCAGTGCCGTGCTCTCCGCATGGTCCAGCATGGGGAAACGGTCCTGGGTCAAGGACCGGGTCACCAGCTTGGACAACCGCTCGAAGGTGGGGCGTTGCACCGTCCGGGTGAAGTACTCCAGGTCCGCTGCATCGGGCAGCGACGTCAGCAGAACGAGCCCCAAGCACGCCAGCCCGCTGCGTGTCGTCGCCTGGCCCAAACAGAATCTGATGAGCTGGTCGAGGACCTCGTAACAAGCGTCAGGGACCGTCACGCCCCGGCCGTCGACGGCCGCGTCCCAGTCGTCGATCACGATCGCGGGCCCGCGGTCGAGCGTGTCGAGGTGATCCTCCAGGTCCTCCAGGGGATCGCCTTCAGGGCCGGGGATGATGCCCATTTCGTGGAACAGGTCGGACCAGACCTCGTCCACAGACCCGGCCCGGGCGACGCGGCGGACGTTCCAGAGCGTCACTTCCGTGGGCCTTTCCTCGGCCAGCCGGCGAAACCACGTGGTCTTGCCGACTTTGCGGGCCCCGATGACGACGGTATGGATGTACTCACCTCGCCGGTTCGCCGACGCCCACCACTTCGCCCTGCTCCCCGCCCATGCGATCGACACGCAACGCCCCCCAGTGACTGCGTCCGCTGTCCAGAAGGCACATGACGCTACTACTGCGGATGCCGCCATACGGATGAAGCGCTCATTCCCCTCTGCTCCCTCCTCCACTGCTGATAAGGTGCACGCCACCGCTCGGCACGACGCCCTTGACGCCCTGACGAGCGCGGCCCAGCAAACGGCTGATCCGGCGGGGTGTCGACGGCAGCTTGCGCACCCCCTGTGCGTCACCCGCGGACGCTCGACATCCCTGATCAGCAACCCCCGCCCACGTCCGGGCAGCACGCACCCGCTGCTGACCCCGGAGCCGCCGGGGGCCGGCCCGAGACCGGCGCACCCAGGCGGTTGTGCCAGGCCGCACACCGCCGCCGGACGGTGATGGTGCGGCGCTCTGGTTGCGGGATCCGCTGCGACGTGAAAGCAATCCGAAAGTGAGTCCTGTCGGCCCCGTCATGGAGGCCGGTGGCTCGTGCACCGGCGGCCGGGCGCGCCGAGCGTTGCGCCGGTGGCGCATGGGGGCTGGCCCCGGACTGGGGGTGTCCGGGTCCGCAGGGCAGATCCGTTTCAAGAACCCCCATCAGAAGTTGGGCATGCGCGCACTGAATCGTGTGGAAGGTATGTTTTTCGTTGGCGCTGTCAGCCGCTGACGGGCGTGGGGTCAGGCAGCCCCGGGGAGGCGTGGGGACACTGCGTGTCGGCGGGGACGGTGGGAATGCTCATCCGGCGTAGGAGATCCCGTGTGGTGCGCATGCTCAGGGTGCTGCGCCAGGCCAGGCCCGCGTGGCGGGAGCGCAGATGTGAAAGCGCCCGGTTGGCCAATCCGGTCCTGTGAAAACGCTCGTCGAGGACGAGGGCGGTGATGACACCCTGGGCGCAGTCGGAGCAGATCCGGTAGTGGACTTGGCCGACGACCTGGCGCCCATGGACAAGGAGCAGGCATTCCTCGCCCGGCCCGGAGTGGTCTGGGATGTGTGTGGAGAGGAAGTCGATCGCCCGGTAGACGAGGAGCTGGAGTCGCAGGCGGCCGGTGATACTCCCTCGGCGGGAGGGCTTGGCGCCGACGTGCCCGGGCAGCGGCGCCGGGGCTGTGGGGGCTGGGCCGAACACCGTGCTCTTTGGACGCGCGTGTTGTCCGTGCATAGGTCTCGTGTGCCCGGAGCAGCGTGTGATACCCGCCCCGGGTGTCAGCCACATGACCCGTCCGTTGCCGATGAGGAGCTGCGGCCGGTGCGAGCCGATGACGGGCTGCGGGATGACGCCCGGCCTCTACCCGTGACAGCGCTCGCCTTCGCGGTGCGGGTACGGCGAGGTGGTCCTGTCCCAGTACTGCTCGAGGTGGGCGTCGGTTTCTCGCGGGCGCGAGTTCTCGCAGGCTCGAGTCCAGGAATGAGGTGTGCAGCTCAGCCACCCGATCGTGGGCGGTGTCCGCGCTGTCGGGTGGGGGAGCTGTGCGTCGCCAGGGGGCCTTGGCGGCGCCGGCCTCGAGGGCGTCACGCACCGGGCGGGTGACCCGCCGGCGGACGACCAGAGAGCGGCGGCGGTGAGGTGCAGCCCGTGGTGCGCGGCCACGGCTTCCTCCATCGTTTTCCACAGGGGCCTGGCGGCGCCGATCCTCGCGGCGAGGCCGGCGCCGCCCTCGGATGCTTCAGCCGGGCCAGGTGCCGGTCAGGCGACGGGTGGCGGCGGCGCCTGATCGATCGACGGCGGCCTTGACGACGGCGAAGATCGCGCCTTGCAGGGCTGCGGCGATCAGGATTTCCTGCCAGGTGCGGTGCTCGTCGGTGGCGTCAGGGGCGTCGTCGTGGCCGATCATTTTCCACGCCTGCTTGAAAGCCACGCCGGCGATCATGCCGCTCGCGGCGCCGAGGACCAGGCCGACCGGTTTGTAGGCGATCTTGGATGCTTTCATCGGCACCTGCGGTTGCGGCTGCGGCGTACAAGCAGGAAGCAGACGAACAAGGCAGCCGCGGCGATCAGGGGAGTGCGGTTGGCCTTCGCCGTGGTCACGGCCGACCCCGCCTTCTCGCGGACCGGGTCCGGGGTCTTCTCGGCGGCGAGCTGCCCGGCCCGGGCCGCGGCGTCGCGGACCTGCGTCGCGGCCTGGGCTGCCTTGTCCAGGACCGGATCGGGCGTCTTGTCCTTGAGCAGCTGGGTGGCCTGCGCCGCCTTGTCGTGGATTTGGTCGCTCACCAGGTGGGCCTTCTCGGCGGCCTGTTCCTTGATCTCGGCCGCCTTCTCCTTGGCCTGCGCCTTGACGTCGGCCTTGGCTGCCAGCGCCTCCACGGTCCGGCCGAGCTCCTCGCGGGTGTGAGCCACCTGCTCGCGCAGCTCCTCGGGAGTGGGCGTGGCGTCCTTGTCGCCGGGGGAAGGGGTATTCATCGGTGCGCTGCCTCCTTGATCTCGGCCACGTCGGCCTTGACGCTGTCGATGGCTTGCTCCGGAGTGGGGGTGCCGGCCTTGGCGATCTGCTGTTTCCCGGCCGCGGCCATCACGGATGCGATGGCCGCGAGCAGGGCGGCGGTGATCAGGGCCGAAGCCCACACCGGGAGGAGCAGAGCCAGGGCTGCGATGACGGCGGCGACCAGGGCCTGCGCGGCCAGGAAGCCGACCAAGCCGGCCCCGCCGAACAGGCTGCCGCCTACGCCGAAGCGTTTGCCCTTCTGGGTCATCTCCGCCCGGGCCAGCTGCATCTCCTCGCGGACCAGCTCCGAAATCTGCTGCGACGCCCGGGAAACGAGGTCGCCCACCGATTCCTCGGGGCTGGTGTGGTCCGGGTGCCGTCCAACGGCGCTCATCTGTGCTTCACCTTCTCCGCATGGTTCGTCCGTTATGGCGCGGTGGCTGCACGATGGCGGCCGTTCGTATCGCCGGTGGGGCGCCACGCCGCTCCACGGCCCCAATTGGGGGCCGGTGTCGTCCTGTATGGGGGCATCGGCGTTGCGCTTGACGGAGCGATGCCGTTCAGGCAAAACCGGTAGGTCTCGTAGTGCTCGCTGGTCGCGTTGCGATCAGAACGAAGCGATAGCCCTTGCGGTGCCGGTCGTCGAAACGCGCTGCCACGCAGACCCCTCCCGGGTTGATGTGCACGCTGTTGTCACGGCGCGCCTACCCCTCAAGGAACCGGTCACCCGCCTGCGGTGGTGGTCATTCATCCCAAGCGGCGCACCAGGAGGCGGGGTGTCGCCCGGACGACGGCGGCCGCGGCCACGCCGACGGCGGCTCCGGCTGCGACGTCGGAGGGGTAGTGCGCGCCGCTGTGGAGCCGTTCGAGTGCCACCAGCACGGTCGGGACAGCACATGCGGCGCCGGCCCATGGCCAGCAGGACGCGACGGCTGCGGTGAAGGCCACGGCGGCGGCGGTGTGCCCGGAGGGCAAGGAGGAGCTGTCGGGCCGGTCCTCGACATCGTCGTGCGGGATCCACTCTCGGGCGGCCGGCGCCGCTCCACGAGCTGTTTCGCGACCCCGTTCGACAGCACCTCCGCCGCCGCCATGGCCGTGATGCCGGCGGATGCGGCCCTGCGTCCCCGCCCGCCCCCGCCGGCCGCCCACCACAACTTCGTGTGCTCGGCGGCTTCTGGCTGAGCGCCGTGGTTGGCCGCACGGGCCAAGTAGGCCGCTCAGTCACACGATCCTGCGGTGGAACGACTCTGGCAACGGCGGATACGGCGTAGCCACCGCGGTATCCACTAGGGCGGCCGGGACGACCGCGTACGGCAGGGAGCGGCAGCGAGTCAGTGCTCACTGATATCAGTTCGCCTGTCGCTGGTACCCGCAGGAGCGGGCAGCGAGCTGTGGCTCACTGATATCTGTGGGCCGACACGGCCCGCTCCTGCTCCGGGTGCCCGTTTCGGCACTCGTCCGGCCGTGCAGAAAGTCAGGCGCTCTGCCACACCCACAGCTGGGAGTTGCCGCCTGAGCACTCGACGAGTTTGACGGCGTGCCTGGCGGTCGCCCCTTCGCCCAGACAGGTGCCGGTCACATGGTTGATCAGCGTGAACCCCGCGGCCGTGGGGCCGAAGAACCACAGGGCTGCCGGGTCGGTGGACAGGCACGGCTTCATCGTGGCCACACCATTACGGGCCACCAGGCACAGCCGGTCGCCCGCGTTCTGCCGCATGGCGGAGAGCTCGAAGGCTGCGCTGTTCACCAGCCAGGTCTGATAACCGCCACCGTTGCAGTCGGTCGCATACAGCCCGTAGTCGGCCCGGTAGTCCAGACAGCGGCCCGTGGCCACGTTCTTGAAGTGCACGTACTCCGAGGCCGCGTTTGCCGACGTCGTACTCAGGCCACACGCAAGCACAGCGGCCGCGCTCACTGCGAGAACTCTCTTCAGCATCGCCGTCTCCCTCGCTCGCCCGGTGCTACCAATGACGCTGAACAGTAAAGCGCCCATGCCGGCCCCGGGGTGGGCCAACGACGGATTCGAGGGGCTACCGGGTCAACCTCCGCACGTCGGGCGGGGACAGGAGGCTTCCAGGCTGAGCGCCGTAGTTGGCCGCACGGGCCAAGTAGGCCGCTCAGTCACACCGGTCGTGACTGAGCACGACAGTTGGCCTTTGAGTGCCGTAGTTGGCTTGAGCACGGTTGTTGGCCCGTGGCGTGGCTGGTGCCCCGGCGTGTGGGCCTGGTGTCTCCGATGTCAGCGAGCCCGCGTACGGTCTGCGCATGGTTGATCAGAGGCTCTCCACGGCATCGATAAGCGACTTCGCTACCTGGGAACCGGTGCTGCGGCTCCTGATGGCCGATCAGGCGCGGAAGCACGTTGCCAGGTCCGTTCGAGTGGCAGGACGTATAGGCCGAGGCAGCTGGAGTCTGGCTCTGACGCGACGGATGCCACCGCCCGGCCAGGCCGCTCAGGTGGAGGACATGCGGGAGGAGTTCGACGCGGTGGAGCGGGTGCAGAGCGCGCTTGCGCAGGCTGGGGTCGACGACGTCTCGTTCACGGCGGAGATACATCCGGCCGGGAAGACCGTGCTCCGCCTGCTGGGGCCCAGCCCCGCTGTGGAACCTGGCATCGGCACCCCGCACCCGGGTGCGCTCATCTTGGTGGAGGGATCTCTCCCCGAGCCCTGGCGCCGTCTGCCTGAACCGGCACCTGGGGCAGCGCCGGCCTCTTCGGTGGACCTGGAGTTGTTGGAGCGGACGCTGCGTGAGCGATTGCCGCACGCCATCGGCGCGACGGAGGAGGAGATTGCCGCCGCCGAAGCGCGCCTGGGCGTCGCGCTGCCCGACGAGCTCAAGGTCCTCTATCGGGTGACACGGGCACGCTGGGAGGATCTGGGTGACGACGACGAGGCAGCGATACGCGAGTGTGCAGCGGTCGGCTGCGAGCTGTTCGATCTCGACAGCCTGTACGTCGCCGACGCGGCGTCGCGTCACTGTCGCTGGGAGTTCGCGGCGATGGAGGCGGTCGTCACCAGGCCCGACGCCATGGTGCAGGGCCTCGTCGGATCACCCGGCTGGATCGCCTTCGGTGACAATGGCGGCGGAGACCGGTTGGCCGTCGATCTGACACCTGGCCCCCGCGGACACACGGGCCAGGTCATCATGCTTTCCCACGAGGAGAGTGTCGGCGCCGCACTCGTTGCCGACTCCCTCACCGACCTGGTGCTGGGCCGACTCGGCGCGGAGCCCAGCGGACCCCGAGAGCAGCGTCCACCTGCCGTTGCCAGAGTCAACATCGCAAGCCTGCCCAGCCTCCAGGCCGCCGCGCACCCTGGCCTGGAGGCCCTGTCCATCGGCGTGTGGGACGACGCGCCGCTCAGCCTCGCCCCCGTCACCGGACTGCCCCGCCTGCGCACCCTCACCGCCTACCCCGGCACCCTGGCCGACCCGTTGGAGATCACCCAGCTCACCGGGTTGGAGTTCCTGGAACTTGGCCCAGAAGACTGGCAGGTCCTCCTGGACGCCGGAGCCGTACCGCGCAGCCTGTCGGCCGCAGCCATCACGGTGCATGGCAATCAGGACCCCCTGCCGATCGTGGCCATCGCGAACGAGATCCTGGCCCTCTGGGACCGGCCCCAGATCATCCAAACAATCCTCGAAGGAGAACTCGGAACGCCGGCGTAGCCGGCGAGGGCGAGCGACGCGTCGAAGGGACGCACCCGGCCGCTCGCCACATGACCAGGGGACCGCTGCGCTCCGAACAGGATCTTCTCACTGTGCCCCGTAGATGGCCGGAGAGGCCATCTACGGGGCACAGTCACATGAGTCTGACTGAGCGCCCTACCTGGCCCTTGAGCACGATGGTTGGCCCCTGCGCATCCCACTTGGCCTGACCCAGGGTGGAGAACCCCGACGCTCGCAACCGGTCCCGTAGCCGACCGAGGAACCGGCCGGCTCAAGCGCGGGGTGCAGTCAAAGCGTCGGCTCCCCGACGGCTGGAGCGGCGGTCCCAAGGGAAATCGGGTCGACGGCACCTTGCACAGCGGGGGAGTATGCGACGCGACTGATCAAGCGCCCGGAGACGCACGTGGGAAACCGACAAGCGGACATTGATTTTACCTTCCAGCACCCAACCACCATGCGCGCCCTGTTGGAGGTGCTCACCCTCGCGGGCTGGTCCGCCGAGGAGCGTCCCGGCTACATCTCGTACATCGTCAATGATGCAGACGACATGCACAACTGGTACGACAGCACCCCCGATCGCCTCGACGCCGTGGTCGCGGAGCTGGATGCCACGGCGAACCTGCCCTACCGCGTGGCTCTGAACGTGTACCACCCACAGGGCGGGACCGGCGGCATGCTTGTGCTCCAGCCCCAGCGCAGGGAAGTCTCCTTCCTCCCCACGATCTACCGCCGAGGCATCCCGGGCGAGCCGCGATTCACCGACCTGGCCTGGTACCTGCACGCCCTCGTCCCGTCCCTCCTCAGAGTTGGCCTCACAGACTACGAGGCCCGGGAAGACGGCAAGTAGGGACGGAGTACTCCGTGGCTGCCGTTGGGGTACGGCCGATTCTGAGCATCGGATTTGCCACCTGCGTGTGTGAACGTGGTTTTGGATTCGGGTCCCGTCAGTCCCGCCGGCCCTCCGTGGAGGCCGGGTAGGGGCCGGTGATCTCGCCGGTGGCGAGCTCGGCGTGGCGGCGGGACTGGGCGCGCTGCTGCGGCCTGACCTACCGCGCAGCCCGCAACGCGGCCGCGATCTGGACGACGTCCAGATCGACGACGACCTCCTCGGTGTCCCACACTCCGCGCGAGCTGATCGCCAAGCCAATGAAGGCCAGCTCGGCGGCATCATCGCGCAGTTCGTATTCTTCGCGGCTCTCCTGGCCGACCCCACCCAGCTCCTCGCGCTCCCAGGCCGCGACGGCAGACTCAGCCACGGGACGTGGCAACCGCACGCTGATCCGACCGATCTGGGGATCGAGATGAGCCCCGATCGCAGCCAGCACCGTCCGGTCCTGCTGATACCTCACGTACTGCTCGCGATCTTCCACGAGCCGAGAGTACTCAGCCCCTATGCCTGCACCAGCTCAAAGCCGGTGAACGTACGTGGTCAGGGCATTAGATGCGCGGCAGCCAGCCGTCGGCGAAGTCGGAGCGCTCCCGTGTGCGCTGCGCCTTCTCCTCGAGGAGTCGACGGAAGCCTGCCAGGGCGTAGCGCTCCCCGGTGGCCGCTCTGGGCCCGGGGATGCCGGCCACGGTAGCCATGCACTGCTGTGGCTGTGGCTGCCAGCCGGTGACCATGACCCGCAGCTGCATGCGTTCTGCGCGCCGGTGGAGGTTCAGGAGGTGGAGCAGGCCGTCGACGTCCATGGCCGCGACGGCGCGCAGGTCCACCAGGAGATCTCGCTCGTCCATCGTTACGCGGTCCAACGCCCGCTGGAGCACCTCTCCCGCACCCTCGTCGAGCTCCCCAGTGGCGCTGACCAGAATCGAGCTGCCACAGCGCTGGACGTCAACGTTGATCAATGTGCTGCTCCCGTCACCCGAAGGCTCCGGACCCACGGGGCCCCATCCTGCCGCGCCGCGGCGAGGACATGGTGCGCGACGCGCTGAAGCGCCGGCACTCGGGCCCGGGCGGGTTGCACCGAGAGGGGGCTGAACCGTTGCCTGCTCGGTTCTTTCAGCGACGGACCGAAAGTGTGACAGGAGGTGGGAGCCTCCGTGTTCGGCAGCGGGCCGCCGCCCGGTCACCCCGCCTCAGCCGTTCCGGCCTGCTCCGCAGCCCTGCGTCGCAGTACGCCCTCCACACGAGTTCGCCACAGCCTCAGCGGCTCCGGCGGGGAGACTCCCACGAGGGGCGTGCCGGCCGGGGCTCCCTCGTGGCCCCGGCCCGCCTCCTGGTTCTTCTCGTACAAGGTCACCAGGTGGGCGAGCCGGGGCATGTCCCGGCGGAGCCGGTCGGCCCATTCGGGCGTCAGGAAGCCGTGGTTGGCGACGAACCGGCCGTCGTCGCGGGTCGTCGTCACGTACATGAGGTAGCCGTCCTGGGACCAGAAGTATCTGATGTGCGGGTCCGGGCTCCAGCCCGGCGGCGACGGGTACCGCGACAGGACTCTGTCCCGGTCCGCCGCCTGCTCGTGGGCCATCCACGACCGCACCCGCCCCGCGTCCTGGTACTCGTCCTCGGTGAGCTGGACCCCGAATTCCCAGAGCCTGGGCAGCATCTCCCACTGGGCGGCCTCCTGGAGGTACTGGGCCCGCGCCCGGGCGTCCCCCCGGAGGCCGGCGGCAGCCGCGTCGTGCCGACGGCTCTCCAGCCCCCGCTCCTGGTCGAACTGCAGGATCCCCGCCCAGTTGAGCTGTTCCCCGCCGGTCATGCGCGCCTCCCCCCCCCCGGCCCGATTGAACCGGGCCCTCGGCAAACCTGGGTGCCGTTGCTCGGTCAACGGCCCCTTGCCCACCGAATGATCCCCGGCCCGCAGGGCCCGCACCAGGGGGCCCGGGCACTCCCGCCGCGTACCACGACGACCAGCCCGCAGCCGTCCCGCCTCGGCAGCCCGGGAAATCCATCGCCGCCCGGGGCATCAAGCCGTGACGGCCGGGACCGAACCCCGATCGACCAGGGGAGATCACATGCTCAGCATGCCCACCACTCGCGATCCACCGCCTGCTGCGGTGTCAGCCTTCTTTCTCGCCCTCCTCGAAGGGACGCGGGAGGGGTCGGTGTTCATGCACTTGACGGGGACGAAGTGTAGCCCGTCGACGGAGGGCGAGTAGTCCGGCCCCTCACATCCAGGCCAGATCGATGCGGGGCAGGGCGTTGACGGCGGCGTTCGCTGCGGCGATGGTGTCGGCGCAGGTGGTCCTGGTCGGCGCGAGTGGGTCAGCACCGTGACAGCGGGGTGGTGACCGGGGCCGGCCGTTCTTTCCCCAGACCCAAACGGAACCGCGGATCGGCTCACCTTGACCAGCACAGAGAAGTAACCTCCCAGCTCAACGACGGGCGAGTAGCCGTGTCACGCCCAGTCCACCCCCAGCTTCGCGAGGGCGACGAGCTGGTCGGCGGTGAGTTTGTCGCGCCGACTCTTGGTATTGGAAACCCATACGCCCAGCTTCACGACCACCGGCTGCGCCTCACCCTGGACCGCGATCTCCTCGCCGTGCGCGCGGGGCACCGGCCGGTCCGCTCCTTCCCGCTCCACCCACTGTGCGAGCGCCCCCAGGCCCCGCTGGAACGGCCTGCTGCGCCTTGCTCGGCCTCTTCGCCGCACGACCGGCCGCAGGGGCGGGAAGGGGCACCTGGGCGGGCTGTACGCCCAGCGAGGTCAGCCGTTGCTGCCGCTCGGGCGTCAGCCGGGCCCAGGTGGCCGGCTGCTTCTGCTGCTGGAGCCACATGCCGATGTCGTCGCCGTCCATGAGCACGCCGGGCGCGATGTCGGGCAGGACACCGTCGGCGTCGGCCAGGTCGGCCAAGACGCGGTAGTGCCGCTGCCAGTCCAGTGGCCACGGGGCAGTCCCAGTCCTTGTCGATCGCGATCAGCTACGCCGCGCGCTCCGCGGCCCGGTTCGGGTCCTTGCCCGGGCCGTTCTTCGCGCCCTCCAAACGGAGGCTGGCACCCTGAGCAAGAGTGAGACCGGGCCGGACTGTCCGGGATCGCTTCGCTTCCCGTCGTTACGCAGTGGACGGCGCCGATTCCCTATGCTCGTGCCGTGCCCACCTTTTCCCTCGAACGCACGCCCCCGCTCGCCCCCGCGGAGGCGTGGCGCAGGCTGACGGAATGGCCCCGCCACGCCGACGTGGTCCCGCTGACCAGGATCGAGGTGCTCACCGCGCTGCCGACCCACGAGGGAACGCGTTTCGTGGCCCGGTCGGGTGTCGGACCGGTGACCGTTGACGACGTCATGGAGGTGACGGTCTGGCGGCCGCCGGTGGGCGACGAGCCTGGCCTGTGCCGGCTGGAGAAGCGCGGCCGCATCGTCCTGGGCTGGGCGGAGATCGAGGTCTGGCCAGGACCGGGGGGCCGCAGCCGGGTGGTGTGGCGGGAGGACCTGCGCATCCGCTTTCTGCCCCGCCTCTTCGACAGTGTCCTGAACCGGACGGCCCGCCTCATGTTCGGCCGCGCGGCGACCCAGCTGCTCAGGAAGGCCTGAACGACGACGGCTCTCAGGTGACCGAGCCGATGCGCCGCGCCTGCCGGGTCGCCGTGTCGTGATGGATCGGGGTGTGCGCGCCCGTCAGGGATACCCCGCTGCCGCCCCGGCGGCGGGCGATGATCTCCGCGCCGATGGACAGGGCGATCTCCTCGGGCGTACGGGCGCCGAGGACCCACCTCGACCGAATGAGCGGTCGCGTTCGATGGCAGCGAGTGTGCGGCGGGAGACCGAGCGGGAACTGGCCCGCCCGCGCTTCCCAATCGGCCTCGCCGCCTGCGGCCCGCGAGCTGTACGACGGCGGCGTGTCCGCCGGACGGTGGTGACCGGACGACTCGCTCCAGGCCTTGGTCCGGTTCCTGACCGCGTAGGACTGGTGACGACGCGCACAGGATCAGCCCTGTCGGCTTCCGGTTTTCGCCGGAGCAGATCCGCGTGTCCGCAGTGGACGATACCGTGGTGACACCACGCCAGACGACAGCCGAGGAGCCCGGGATGAGGGAGCAGCCGGCCACCGCGCCCGACCGTCAGCCCCTTGACGAGCACGCTACCGCGTCCGTCCTCGCGTACGCGGCCGAGCAGCAGGCAAAGGTCGACGTCCTCACTTCGGTTCTGGAGGACATCGCCGCGAACGGATACCCCGCCCCGGAGACCGACGTCCTGTGGGAGACCGCCCGCGACGCCCACCTGGCCCGCCTCGCCGACGAGCAGCCCCGTGTCGCCTGACCCCTCCGCACGCCGCTCACATGTCGTCATGGTGGAGCCGGCCCTCACCCAGCTCACCAAACTCACCGCGAACGAGACGCACCGCCTGGACCGCGCCATCGTCGCCATCAGCGTCAACCCCGAACTCGGCACCGAGGTGCCCGGCACCCTGCTGCGCGACTACGCAGACGAAGTCGACGGGGTACGGGTCATCTACTACGTGACCGCCCTGCGGACCATCACGATCGTGGCGTACGTCGAAGCCTGAACCTGCCAGCCGCGCCCCGCATCCGCTTGGGTCCGGGGCGCTTCCGTTTCGCTGCCGGTACCCATCTGGACCGAGAGGATCCGAGGCACGGGCCCATTGGACCCGCGAGGGCGAGAGACGAGAAAGCTCCTCACCTCCGCCGCCTCCGGTTCCCGGAGTAACAGGAAACGGTGGGACGAAGGGAAGTGGGTCTATTTACAGGGCTGGCCCCGTGGTCAGTGTATGTATGCCGCCTCCTTACATCCCTCCGGCCTGAAGAGGAGGACGACGAATAGCCTTGGGGCTTTCTCCCCCAAACACCAGATGGGCCCGTGACTTCCGTCCACCGCGCGGGTGCACGGGCCCGTCCAACAGCTGCCTACATGATGCCGACCCGCTCGAAGGCCGGCTCAGGAGAACAGCGTCGCCATCGCCTCCAACAAGTCGTTCGGCGGCTGGACCAAGACGTTCACCGACCCCCGCCTCCGCGCGGCCATCGTCGACCGCCTCACCTTCAACGGCACCATCATCGAAACCGGCACCGACTCCTACCGCGTCGCCAGCACCCGAGCACGCGCCGGACACGCAGAAGCGGGCTGATCAACCGCTTCAATGCCTGGCCGGCAACCATCGGAGACCGGCCAGGCCGACGTCATCCGAGTCGGACACGCCCTGGGACCAAGGGCCCGGCGTCCAAGTGAGCTGCGATGCGCGTGATGGTCCCGGCGTTGCCCTCGAACAGATGCGCCTGCATGCCCGCCGCCTGGGCGGCCTCAACGATGACTGCGACATCGTCGATGAAAAGGCAGTTCTCCGGCCGCACGTCCAAGCTGGCGCATGCGACCTCGAAAGCACGCCGGTCTGGCTTCTCGACGCCGATCTCGTGCGAGTAGACGATCTGCTCCACCAGTTCGTCGAAGTGATACAGCGCCGTCTCCCGCTCCCTGGCGCCGACGAAGCTGTTGCTCAAGATGCCCAGCTTGCACCTTCCGCGCAGCCCTCGAACATAGTCGATGAGCTCCACGTTCGGCATCCCTAGATACTCCGCCCAGAGATCAGCCATGAAGGCTTCAACCCGGGGGCCGTCGAGACCCAAACGGGCCGCTACTTGCTCGTGCACCTCACGCTCGCTGATGCTCCCGACGCTCCCAGCCCGCCACACGTCGTGCATCCGCTCATGGATAGTGCCCATTGGCAGGTCCAGCCGCGCTTCCCACCGGCGCACCCATCCCGTTTCCGGCGTGATCTCCAGCACGCCGCCGATGTCGAGAATGACGCAGGTCGCGATCACACGAACTCCCCCTCTTCGTCCTGGTCTGACCGGCGGACACAGCCCGCCCACTCATGTGGTCGGCGGAGACACTGTCACCTCTCCCTCTGGGGCAAGGTCAAGCGATCTTCGAAGCTTGTGACAGCCCTGTCGCAACCAGCCGACCCGGCTCGCCCCAATCAGCAGGTGCCTTCAAAACTCGTGACGATCCGCGAAGCCGTCGACCGGATGCTGACGTCGAAACTCGTTAACAAACGCTGTCGAAAGGAGTGATCGAAGCCAGGGTCTCGACCGCGCTAATTGGGATGTGTTGCGTCGCGTTGGAGGAGTCTCCGTGTTCAGACAGCGGTTGTTGCGGCTCTGCTTTCTCGCTGTCCGATGGGGTTTTGTCTCCGGTAGGTGGTAAGCGATAAGGGTTGCGATAGCCGCTACCCCGGCAAGCACGGCGGCCACGAGGCGAGGGCCGGTGAAGGCGAGCAACTGACCACCGAGGGCCGCGCCCGATGCTGATCCCAGGTTGTAGCCCGATCCGAGCCAGGCGTTGGCTTCGGTGTGCCGTGAGGAGTCGATGCGCTCGTCTACGAGGAGATAGGCGGGGTGTTCACCGACCGGGTCATCACCACACTGGTCGTCCTGCGATTCCAGCTCCCGCACGCGGCTCTGGCCCTGCTCTGCGGAGTGGACCGCTCCACGATCACCCGGGCTGTCCACGAGGTCCGTCCCCTTCTGGCAGCTCGTGGCTTCGCCGTTCCCGGACATGGCGACCGGCGGCTTCGCACTCTCGCGGACGTGCGGCGCGAATTTCGGGGTCGAGGCCCCTTGGACGCTGATCCCCACGGCCATGGCGGCCGTCCTGGCCTTTCCCCGGTTGCGCAGGACCGGCCCGGACCTCCTCATGAGCCAACTCGGCCCGTAAGACTCTGGTCGCAGGTCTAGCGGCTGAGCATCGCCAGGAGCGTGCGGCGCGCCAGCAGGCGGGTTGCGAGGACGAAGAGGGAGTTCGCCCGCCCCGGGACGACGGTGGGGCCGGTGCGGCGGTCCATGGCGCGCAGGGCGGTGCGTACGACCGCCGTCGGGCTCTGGACCATGGCACCCGGGGCGTCCTGGTGGCGACGGGAGGCCGCCCCGGAGCCGGCCTCCGGATCCGACTCCGGCTCTGTGGAGGTCGGGCCGGGGGAGAGGGCCATGACATGGACGCCGAGGGGGCGTTGCTCGTACCAGAGGGCTTCGGAGAGGGCCGTCACGAAGGCCTTGCCGGCGCTGTAGACGGCGAGGCCCGGGGCCGGGGCGTGCGCGAGGGTGGAGGAGACGTTGATGAGCGCGTCCCCGCGCCGGGCCCCGGAGAGGAAGGCGTGCGCCAGTATGACGACGGCGTCGCCGCTCAGGTGCAGGGCGGCCAGCGCTTCCCGCGGGCCGGTCCCGGTGAAGGGGCCGTGGGGGGCGGTGCCGGCGTTGTTGACCAGCAGCTCGACGGGCCGCCGGACCAGCTCGGCGGCGACCAGTCTCTGGCCTTCGGGGGTCGAGAGGTCGGCGACCAGGTAGCGGTGGCCGGGTCCGAGCTCCTCCACGAGGGCGCGCAACCGGTCCTCGCCCCGGGCCACGGCGGTCACGGTCCAGCCTGCCGAGGCGAGTTCGCGGGCGAAGGTCAGGCCGATGCCCGCACTGGCCCCGGTGACCAAGGCGGCGCGAGCGGGCCGGGCCGCTCGGGCGGCTCGGGCGGTCACTTCTCGGCCCCCGGCACCGTGCCGGGGGACAGCAGGAAGGAGGCCTTCTCCATGACCGGCCGACGCTGCGTGTTCTGGAAGGCCGCGATCCGCCACCGCCCGTCGGCTTCCCGGGTGAGCGTGTACGTCTGGACCTTCGACAGCTCTCCCGGCCGCCCGCCCGTGTAGGTGTCGCCGCGGCTGGTGACGACGGCCGCGTCGGGGCCGAGGAAACGGATGCCCAGGATGGAGTCGGCCAGTTGCGTCCCCTTGACGAAGCCGCCGAAGAGGGCCCGGTGGGCCTCGGTGATGTCGCCGCGGCCCTGGTAGTGGGTGCCGACGTAGGTCGTGTACGTGGCGTCCTGCGTGAAGAGGGCTCCGTACGCGTCGGCGTCGGCCGCACCCCAGGCCGCGGCGAGCGAGGACAACACCCCGCACACGGCGTCGCGGTCGCCCGTACTGGTGCCGGTGCCCGCCGGGGTGACGGCGGTGCACGCCGCGGCGCCGGTGACCTTGACCTCCGAGGCGGAGTCGAGCCACAGGTAGCCCCCCGGCCGTCAGGCCGAGGGCGAGGGCGGTGGCGATGAGGGCGCGCTTGATGGTGCGTCGGCGGGGCGAGGCGGGAGGGGCGGGCGAGGTAGCCGGGGTACCGGCTCCATCGCGCGGAGCGGCGGCGGTGGCGAGGTCGGTGGTCATGTGGGCTCTCCGTAAGGTCGTCGGGTCGGCGAGTGGTGCGGGGCGGCGGCCGCGCACGTCAGTGCTCGGCGGACGGTACGAGGCCCGGGGCGAAGCGGTAGGACACGGCCTCCATCAGCGGCTTGCGCTTGGTGTTCTGGAAGGCGGCGATCCGCCACTGCCCGTCGGCCTCGCGGACGAGCGTGTACGTCTGGATCTTGCCGAGCCTCTCCGGGCGCTTGCTCTTGTAGGTGTCCCCGCGCCCGTTCACCACGGCCACGCCGGGCCCGTAGAAGCGGATGTCGAGGACCTCGTCCGCCAGCCGGGTGCCCTTGAGGAAGCCGGCGAAGAGGGTGCGGTGGCTCTCCACGATGTCGCGGCGCCCCCGGTAGAAGGTCCCGACGTAGGTGATGTACGTGGCGTCCTCGGTGAACAGCTCGCCGTAGGCCTCGGCGTCGTGGCGCTCCCAGGCGGCGACGGACTCGCTGGTGGACTTGCTGATGGGCTGCATGACGGATCACTCCCCAATTGGCTAGACTGATGCAGATACTGATCGAACGCAGTATCTGCATGCATGCAGATATAAAGATAGGAGGCGACCCCGAAAATGGCAACAGGTGGCGGCGCGGACGCACACACAGTCTTCCGGCAGTACCTGGACGCCGTCGGACTCCAGGGTCTGGCCAGCGCCGAGGCGGCCGGTCTGCACACGTCCGAGTGGTACGCGCTCAGCCTCATCACCCTGGAGGGGGGCCTGTCCTCCGGTGAGCTCGCCACCCGTACCGGGCTGACCACGGGCGCGACCACCCGGCTCATCGACCGACTCGCACGGGCCGGTTACGCCCGCCGGGCCGCCGATCCGGGCGACCGGCGCCGGGTCATCGTGGAGCCGGTGCCGGACGCGCTGGACCGCATTGAGGACGTGGTCGGCCCGGCCCGCCGTCACATCGCGGCGGTGATCGGCTCCTACTCGCCGGAGCACCAGGCCGTGCTCTTCGACTACTTCGCCCGCGCCGCGCCCGCGTTCCGCGCGGCCACGGAGGAGATCCGCGGCGCCACCGCGCCCCGGCGAAGCACGCGCCGGTCGGAGAAGCCGGAGGAGACCGGCTAGATGTATTGAACACGAGCGTTGTGGACAAGGGCGGGTCTTGAACATGGCGAAGACCTCCGGTGTGGTGGGAGCTGTCTAGGAACTCACCGCACGGAGGCCTTCGTGTCCCACCGTAATGCCAGGCTGGCCGTTCGCAGCAGGCGGATCCTGGTCGAACGTGTCCTGTCTGCCGTCCGGCCGTCCGGTCGCGCACGTCGCCGCCGAGATGGGCGTATCCAGGCCCACCGCTCACAAGTGGGTCGGCGCTGGCCGGCCGAGGGCGAGGCTGGTCTGTACGACCGTTCCAGCCGCCCAGGCACGACACCGCATCGCCCCGCCGCCGCCGTGGAGGCCCGCGTCTGCCGGCTACGGACCGCGCGCAAGCTCGGCCCGGCACGGATCGGCCCGATCCTGGTCCTGCCCGCCTCGACCGTGCACCGGATCCTCGTCCGGCACCACGTCAACCGCCTGGCATGGCAACACCGCCCGCCCGGCAGCCGGTCCGCCGCTACGAACGCGACCGGCCGAGCGAGCCGGTCCACGTCGACATCAAGAAGCTCGGCAACATCCCCGACGGCGTAGTTGAGACGTTCCCGCGGCGCCGACTGCGTCAGAGTCGCACAGGCGGCCTGGATGGCTCAGTGGTCGCCCGCGTATGTGTGCACGGGACGTGGCAGTGGCTGTTGCCAGTCGCCCAGCCTCGTGAGGAGAAAATGGCGGGCGAGAGAGCGCACGTCGTCCCATGACGAGTCTGTGGCCAGGGCGTTGTCCCAGAGGCCGACGCGGCTGGTGGCATCGATCTGGCCGAGGCGACGGCCGACGGCTCGAAGATCATGGAGATCCTTGGGCTTGAAGGCTCCGCGCTCCGCCAGTCCTTCGGAGACGCGGCAGAGGAGCTCCGCCTCCTCAACGACGTCCTTCGTTTCCAGCTCATGCTTCCCCAGCCAGGCAAGTTGACTCTGGGCGTCGGCTGCCAGGAGGGCCATGAAGCGCAGCGTCCAGGTGTGTAGGTGCGCGTCGCCGAGATGGTTCATTCATGCAGGATCGCACGTGATTCCCGCAACCATGTTCGATGGCATGGACTGCGTCGGGGCTGCATTACCCACCCGGTTCCTGCCTGGGCACGGCCCCTGCTGAGGGCAGCCGCCCTCCTGTGGCGGATCGGGGTCGATACCGGCGGACCGCTGTTCAGTGAGCCGCTGGGAAGTACGGGACTGCCGTCCCTGATCGCCTTCGCCGAGGACTGCAGCATGACGGAGCCCGCCGCCGCTATCTGGCCTGTGTGTACCGCCCATTACGCGCTTGCGTGGGTCAGGGATGAACTCGATCTGATGCAGGGATGCCCGTACCCGCCTCCCCACACGCGAAGAACCATCGAGAGGCAGAAGGGGTGGCTGCCACCGGACTACGGACTGCGCGAGCTTCGCCACCTGCGCTGAATCCCAGCGAATCTCCCCGTAGAGCGGCCACAACAGCTGCCTACGGCTTCGATTTCTCCGTGGTGTCCGGGCTCTCTGTGCCGTACCAGGATCGAAGCTGTAGGTACCGTTCCTTCATGGCCGGTCCGAGGTGCGCCTCGATGCCGTACCCGGGTTGCCCCTCGAAGGGGAGGCTGTAGAGGAACGAGGTCACGATGACCTCGATTGCGCCGGGCACGCGACGCTGCGTCTCTTCCTCCAGGAACGCGAGGACCCGGCGCCAGTCGGGACCGTCCGGGTCGCCCTGCGCCAGGTAGGAGTGCACGGTGTCCTGCACGACGTCCCAGAAGAAGACGTGTGAGAGGACCTCGTGCTCGTTGAAGACGTGGCACTCGTAGGCGTCCTGGAACCCGGGCACCTGAGCAACGAGGTCCTCCACGAGCCGTACGCCAGCAGCATCCTTCTCGGCAGTCCCGTCTGCCTTGGGCTCTCGTACCTCGTTGTCGTCGGCCGTCATGTGCCGGGACGCTATCTCATTGCGTCAGCACCACCGGCGGCCTCTTCAGCGTTGGCCTGCGCATACCCGGTCTCTCGTTCAGTCAAGGGGACAGGTTGCGACACCGCGGGTGGTTGTCCAGCAAGCCGCAGCCGGTGTCCTGTCGGGCGGTGTTCGGTTTTGGGCTGGGCAGGCCGGTGATGGGCGGCTCGCGGGGACAGTCTGGTGCGGTGAATGTGGTGTTCCATGGCTGCGTGAAGGCATGAGGGTGCTGAGCCGGGGGCCGCGTTCGTGGCAGTGGCGGTGCGGGGGACAGCGGGTCAGATGCCCGCTAGCACGGCGCTCAGGGGTCTCGCGCTCGCTGGCACGAAGGTGCTGCCCGGCCTTGCTGTACTGATACGGCGTGGCGTTTGGCCTTGTCGGGCGCTGCTACGAAACCGGTACTTTCCCTCACGGGCGACGGTTCAGGAACCGTAGGTGATGGATACCTGCGCCGATCCGGTGGCGGGGCGGGAAGTGCCGCCCGCCGGGACGAGGTTCGATCCGCCACCGCCGCCGCCGGGCCCGGCGGCGCCGTCGGTGATCAGGAAGCAGCCTCCGCCTCCGCCTCCGCCGTGCCAGCCGCTGCCGCCACCGCCGCCGCCGAATCCGCCCCCGCCTGTGCCGCCGGTACCGGGCGTGCCGTCGGTGCCGGCCCTGGAGCCCTCGGGGCAGGCTGCTCCGCCCTTGCCGCCGAGGGTCTGGGTTCCGCCGCCACCCCCGCCGCCGCTGTCCGGTCGCTCGCCGCCGGGCTTCCCGGTGTCGCCCGCATCTCCGCCGGTGGCCTCGCGGACGGGGTGCCCAATGAAGCTGGAGCCGCCTCCGCCGCCCCCGCCGCCGGCGGCGACGATGAGGCGGGGGTCGGTGCCGGGAACGCCGGTCAGGGCACAGCTCGCGCGCGCCGAGCTGCAGGTGCGGACGTCACTGGCACCGCCGCCGCTGCCGCCGGGGCGCTGACCGGTGACGGCTCCGCCGCCCGTGTCGACGTTGACGTAGTAGGTGGTGCCGGGCACCACGGTGAGGGTGCCGGTGACGGTGGCGCCGGTCCCGCCCGCTCCACCCTCGATGACGGACCGTCCCGGCTCGCCTGTGGCGGTGACGGTCAGTCGGGTGACGCCGGCCGGGACGACGAACCGCTGGTTGGCGCCGGCGGTGAATGTCTTGGTCACGGGCGCCGCTGCGGCGGGCGCCGCGGGCACCACCAGGACCGCCGCAGCGGCGAGCAGGAGCGCGGCCCGTCGGGCCGTGCGTCGAGGGCGTTCGGGTCGCTGCGGGGTCAAAGTCACGATGGGGGACTCCTGGACAGGGCCGTGGCACCCACCCCCCGGGGCGCGCGCGGACGTAGGTCGATGGTCCGGCCCCTGCGCGGGACCGTCCGCCGCGGACCGTCCGGGCCGCAGCGGTCAGGCGTCACGCTCTCCCTCAGTCTCCCCGTATCCCGGTCCGCCCGCCTCCCGGCGTCCCGGTCCGTCCTGGCGTCCCGGATCCCGCAAGGACGGAGCGAGGACGCTCCAAGGACGCCCCTGTCTACGTTGATCAAGTCCTCGGCTTGGCGCCCTTGGGTAGTCCGACCGGTAGAGGTCGGCAGATCTCGGCCTGACAGAGAGGACAGCGATGGGTAGGACGCTTGCAGAGAAGGTCTGGGGCGATCACCTCGTCCCGGGCGTGGAGGGGGAGCCAGATCTTCCGTACGTCGATCCGCACCTGCTGTACGAGGTGACCAGCCCGCAGGCTCTTGAGGGTCTGCGTGCTGGCCTCCGCTGGAGGTGGTGGACGGGGCGGTGTTGATGTCGGAGCACGGCGCGTTCGGGCCGGTCAGCCGATCCGAGTATGAGCCGGCCGAAGGAGAGCGTGGCGCCGGGGACATCGGCCGGTTTCGTGTGGCGGGGCGACGTCCCGTAGGCGCAGTCGCCCAGGGCGACCGTTGGTGCGGCCGATCCAGCCCACGGATCCTTCTCGACCGGCTCGAGCGCATCACTCCCTACGCCCCGGTCTTCGACCTGCGCGAGTACGCTCCGACCACGGTCTGCGCGGCCGTGCCCATCTTGCTCACCCTCCTGCTGGCGGGCGCCCAGCTGCCCGCCGACAGCCCCGCCACCGGCGAAGACGGCCCCGAAGAATCCCCGCCCAACGTACTCAGCCAGACCGCGTTGGACCGGCTCCGCCGTCGCTTCCCCACGCCACTGGTCACCGCAGACACGATCTGCGACGCCGAGCTGTCGCCGGCCCCTGGGCCCCACCTGGCCACCCAAGCCGACAGCGACACGCTGTACCTGTTCGCGGCGGACCCCGCCACCGTCCTCAACCCGGAGAACGCGTACCTGGCCCTTCCCCACACGTACACCGCCCCCGCCGGCACAAGCGCAGGAGCGCCCCCACAGGACATCGACGTCCTCACGGCGAACGACCTGCTCGTCTTCGGCACATGACCCCACTCAGCGTGCCGACCGCGAACGCAAGCCGGCCGGGGCCGGACCACGGATTGCGCAGCCTCGCCGGGGAGGGGGCGGTTGAGGCTGTCGAGGAGGAGGCTGGCGCGGGGGCGTGCCTGGGCAAGGGACGCCGCGGGCCGGCCGACTGCGACGTCGATGCTCACCGTGTCCATCGGATCCCTCGTCTCTGATCGCCGAGGCAGCCTGTCTGCCCGGTCCTCTGCCCCGTACTGGGACGGTTAAGGCGGTGGAGCCCGCTGAGGTCCCCGCCTGGCGGGAGTCGATTACCTCCCCACTGGGTGGACGAAAATCTATGCTGGCCGGAGTAGACATTGGGTTGTGTCCTGGTTATGGTTTCTCTCGTAGCCCAGAGAGACCGAAGGGCCTGGCAGAGATGAACTGCCGGGCAGTAGGACCAGTAGTTGCAGTTCGCAGGACGGTGCGGTGGTGGAGTTTCGAAGCCAGAGCGGTTGCAGGACGGCGACGGGACTGACGACCGGACCGGGTGGCCCGCAGTCATCAGGGGCTGCCAGAAGCAGTACCGCGGTTGACGCAGTGCAGTTCGCAGTACCAGCAGTTGCAGTGAGTGAGCAGTACCTCGGTAAAGGCGTCGGCTGCGGGCGCGCGTACCGGGAAGTTCGGCAGTGGGGTTCTAAGCCAGAGCAGATGCAGGATGGGCAACGGGGCTGGCTGCCGAAGTGTGGCGCTAGGACAGGCCGCCAGCAGTGCGCAGTTGAGCAGTACCAGCAGTATGAAGTCCCCCGCTTCACCAGTAGTTGATCAATGAGGAAGAACGGAGGGGCCAAGCGCCATCAGGATCGCCCGGGCCGCAGTCTGAGCCCGGGTACCGCAGGACATCGATAGTGAGGTGGTCTCCGGTCAGGCAACCGCGATCCCCGCACCCCCGACAGCATCTAGGTCGGGCAGGCGGAAACAGAAGGCCGGCGCAGTACCAGGGCCGGCAGATGGTGTAGCAGTTCCTTCGGGGCCCGGGCGCGAACAAGCGCCCGGGCCCCTCCACGCGTTCCACGAGAGAGGTGCAATGACAGCAGACGACTCGTTCGGCCGTCTCGATGACGACGACTACCCCGCCTACACGATGGGCCGGGCCGCCGAAATGCTCGGCACCACCCAGGGCTTCCTCCGCGCCATCGGCGAAGCACATCTGATCACCCCGCTCCGTTCCGCGGGCGGCCACCGCCGATACTCCCGCTACCAGCTTCGGATCGCCGCCCGCGCCCGCGAACTCGTCGACCAGGGCACCCCTATTGAGGCCGCCTGCCGGATCGTCATCCTTGAGGACCAGCTCGGGGAAGCGCAGCGCCTCAACGCCGAATACCGCCGCGCCGCCGAACCGGTGAACCCAACGGTCGCGGCTTGAGCTGCGCGCCCGCCGGTCCTCGGCGGGCTTGCGCGCGCTGCTCCAAGGCGTGACGCGTACTCGTTTCCTCTGGTGACAGCCCGTTATGGGCGTGTAGCGTCGGG
>NZ_JBVIGX010000011.1:131254-245080 GCF_055570595.1 Streptomyces sp. NPDC031132 | reverse complement strand
GCACGCCCCGACGACGACCAACCCCGCCCGCCCCCCCCAGCCAGCCACCCGCCCCCCCCCCCCCCCCCCCCCCCCCCCAACACCCCCCCCCCCCCCCCCCCCCCCCCCCCGCGGCGTTCCCCGGCCCGCGAACCCCCGGGCGGAGCCCGCAGCACGGTGCCCGGTGCGGGCCCGGTCGCTGCGCACATTGTCAAAATTGCCCCCTCCGTTTTGTACAGATCCGGCTCATGACCCGGAGGGGATGCCCGGTGCTTAACTGAAGCCATGGACAAGCGAGTTGAGAGCAATCGGCAGCAGCCGCAGTTCGAGCTGCGCTGTGGCGGGCTGCACGTGGTCATTCACCGTGTCCCCGTCTGGCTCATTGCGCTGGTGACCACGGCCACCGGCAGCGGAGCCGCCGCCTGGTGGACCGGCCGATAGGGCCCCGGTCACGCCAGAGGGGCCATTTCGACGGCTGCGCAGCGCCAGCGGAGGTCCGGGCCCTGTTCCAGGCGGAACGCCATCGCCGAGACGCGGTCGCCCATGGCGATGCGGGCGAAGGCCTCGATCACGCCCGGCCCGGGGTGGAAGCGGCCGCACTGGCGCAGGACCGGGCGCAGCCGGTCCCGGAGCGGGGCCGTGGGGGCCAGGGTGACCAGCTGGTCGTAGGCCGGGCCGACCGTGTGGCCCAGCAGCGAGTGGACCGGCCGCTGGCCGCTGACCACCGCCAGCAGCCGCTCCGCGAACCAGTCGTGCGGGCCCCGCGGGGTGCGGGGGCGGCGCTGGTCGTGGCGGCCGGGGGGCCGGGTGGTGTTCCTGGTCCTGGTCATGGCGGTCGTCCCCGAGAAGTCCGGGCCCGGACGGTACCGGGCGGTAACTTGTTAGGGGACTTCTACGGTCCGTGACCACCCTCCGCAACGGCGTCTCCGCGGCCCGCACGGGCCGGGACCCGTTCACCTATCCGGATGGGCGCCGCACGGCCCCCGGCCGGTCCCCGCGCCTCGGGGCGGCACGCGGTGGACGGGATCCGGGCGGCGGACGGGAGCCCGAAGGGGGACCGGCGCCGTCACCCGGCGGAGTTCCGCCAAGTCGTATCCTGAGGGCGTTTCCGACTACCGAAAGCAGCCGGCCATGCGCGTGTACGTCCCCCTGACCCTCCCCGGGCTCGCCGAGGCGCACAAGGCGGGTGAGCTGGGCCCCGCCCCGCTGCGTGCGTACGCCGTCACGCCCGGCCTGCGGGAGTGGTACGTGTCGGACGACCTGGAGGAGCTGGAGTACGCCGCCCTCGGGCAGGCCGCCGCGGCCTCCCTCCGGATGCTCGCCGAGGACACGGCGACCCCGCGCAAGCGGGTCGTCGTCGCCGTCGACGTGGACGACAAGGCCGCCGCCGCGACCCCCGGGGTCGACGAGGCCGCCCTCGGCCAGGTGACCCTCGCCGCCGCCGTACGCCTCTCCGTGGCCGCCGCCGTGCACGTGGACGCCGATGACGCCCTGGGCGACGTGACGGCCGCCGCCGCTGCCCTCGAGGCCGCGGACGGCGGGGACGACGACGCGCAGTTCACCGTGGACGGCGCCGAGGACCACGAGCTGCTGTGGTTCGGCGTCCAGGAGATCCCGGGGCTGCTGAAGTGATCGCTTCCGGTATCCCGGCCGGCTCCGCCACCACCTCCGTCCACATAGTCTGGGACTGGAACGGCACGCTGCTGCACGACATCGACGCCGTCATCACCGCAACCAACGCCTCCTTCGCCGAGTTCGGCTTCGCACCGATCACCCTGGAGCGCTACCGCGACTTGTACGTCGTACCCGTGCCGAAGTTCTACGAGCGGCTGATGGGGCGGCTGCCCACCGACGCCGAGTGGGAGGTCATGGACGCCACCTTCCACCGGCACTACTGGGCCGCCGCCGACGCCGCCGGGCTCACCGCAGGGGCCCGCGAGCTCCTGCGCGACTGGCAGGCCGACGGCCTCACGCAGTCCCTGCTCTCGCTCGCGCCCCACGAGAAGCTCGTACCGCTCGTCCAGGCGCACGGCATCGACCGGCACTTCCTGCGCGTCGACGGCCGGACCGGCCCCTCGCACACGAGCAAGGCAGGACATCTCGTACGCCATTTGGCGGCCCTGGAGCAGACGGGTGTGACCGCTTCCCGTACGGTCCTCATCGGGGACGCCGTGGACGATGCCCTGGCCGCTGCGCACGTGGGTGCGAGAGCCGTCCTCTACACGGGTGGTTCGCACAGCCGACGCAGTCTGGAATCGGCGGGTGTCGCCGTCGTCGACACGCTGGCAGAAGCCGTATGCGCTGCTCGCGCACTGGCCGAATAAATACGTGCTGAATATGCCCCCGTCACTGCGCACAACGTCAAAGTTCGGGACCTGCTTTTGTACAGATCCAGTGCGTGACGGACAGGGGGTCCGGCGAGATAGCCTGGTACCCGTGATCAGCGCGATAGTCATCGGAGGCATTGACGCCTCCGGCCAGCGCCCGGCGCACGACCGTGCCCGGGCCTTCGCTGATCCCTGCTGCCGGGAGCCGCAGCCGATCATGGCCAGTTCCTTCCCGGTCGCCTCTCATCACGGCAGAGCGCCGATCCCCAGCGGTCACCCCGCGTCGCGGCGCCACGCCATTCCTTCCTTCACCTACGTCACGCAATGGCGCGCGACAGGAGCCAGAGGACATGCAGACCAAGCTGGACGAAGCAAAGGCCGAGCTGCTCGCGCGGGCGGCCCGGGTAGCTGAGCACAGCCCGGCCGGGGGGCTACTTCCGACTGGGGCCGAGCAGGGAGAGCGCCCCGACCGGGACACCACTCTCGCCTACCTCCAGCGCTACTACCTGCACACCGCCCCGGAGGACCTCCTCGACCGGGACCCGGTCGACGTGTTCGGGGCTGCGCTCTCGCACTACCGTCTCGCCGAGAACCGGCCGCAGGGCACCGCGAACGTGCGCGTGCACACCCCCACGGTCGAGGAGAACGGCTGGACGTCCAGCCACTCGGTCGTCGAGGTCGTCACCGACGACATGCCGTTCCTCGTGGACTCCGTGACGAACGAGCTGTCCCGGCAGAGCCGCGGCATCCACGTCGTGATCCACCCGCAGGTCGTCGTCCGCCGTGACGTCACCGGCAAGCTGATCGAGATCCTCGGTCCCGACTGCGACGCGCACGGCCCCAAGACCGCGCGCCCCCACGACTCCCTCGTCGAGTCCTGGATCCACGTCGAGATCGACCGAGAGACCGACCGCGCCGACCTCAAGCAGATCAACGACGACCTCAAGCGCGTCCTGTCCGACGTCCGCGAGGCCGTCGAGGACTGGGAGAAGATGCGCGACGCCGCGCTGCGCATCGCCGACGCCCTGCCCGACGAGCCGGTCGCCCCGGACCTGCGCGAGTACGAGCTCGAAGAGGCCCGCGAACTGCTGCGCTGGCTCTCCGACGACCACTTCACCTTCCTCGGCTACCGCGAGTACAACCTGGTCGACGGCGACTCGCTGGCCGCCGTCCCCGGCACCGGCCTCGGCATCCTGCGCTCCGACCCGCACCACAGCGGCAAGGACGACGGCCACCCGGTCTCGCCGTCCTTCAACCGGCTGCCTGCCGACGCCCGCGCCAAGGCCCGCGAGCACCGCCTGCTGGTGCTGACCAAGGCCAACAGCCGCTCCACCGTGCACCGCCCCTCGTACCTCGACTACGTCGGCGTCAAGAAGTTCGACGCCGAGGGCAACGTCGTGGGCGAGCGCCGCTTCCTCGGCCTGTTCTCCTCCGCCGCGTACACCGAGTCCGTGCGACGCGTCCCGGTCATCCGCCGCAAGGTCGCCGAGGTCCTCGAAGGCGCCGGCTTCTCGCCGAGCAGCCACGACGGCCGCGACCTGCTGCAGATCCTGGAGACCTACCCGCGCGACGAGCTGTTCCAGACGCCGGTCGACAAGCTCCGCGAGATCGCCACGTCCGTCCTGTACCTCCAGGAGCGCCGCCGGCTGCGGCTGTACCTGCGCCAGGACGAGTACGGGCGCTACTACTCGGCGCTCGTCTACCTGCCGCGCGACCGCTTCACCACCGGCGTGCGGCTGCGCCTGATGGACATCCTGAAGGAGGAGCTCGGCGGCAGCAGCGTCGACTTCACCGCCTGGAACACCGAGTCGATCCTCTCCCGCATCCACTTCGTCGTCCGCGTCCCGCAGGGCACCGAGCTGCCCGCGCTGACCGACGCCGACGTCGAGCGCCTCGAGACCCGCCTGGTCGAGGCCGCCCGCTCCTGGGCAGACGGCTTCGGAGAGGCCCTGGTCGCCGAGCTGGGCGAGGAGCGCGCCGCCGAGCTGCTGCGCAAGTACGGCAACTCCTTCCCCGAGGGCTACAAGGCCGACCACTCGCCGCGCGCGGCCGTGGCCGACCTCTGCCACATCGAGCGGCTCTCCGCCAGCGACCGGGAGTTCGCGCTCTCGCTGTACGAGCCGGTCGGCGCGGCCCCCGGCGAGCGCCGGTTCAAGATCTACCGCACCGGTGAGCAGGTCTCGCTCTCCGCGGTGCTGCCCGTGCTCCAGCGCCTGGGCGTCGAGGTCACCGACGAGCGCCCGTACGAGCTGCGTTGCAGCGACCGCACCAACGCGTGGATCTACGACTTCGGCCTGCGGATGCCGCTGCCCGCCGGCAACGGTGACACCACCTACCTCGGCGACGACGCCCGCGAGCGCTTCCAGGACGCCTTCTCCGCGGTCTGGCAGGGCGACGCCGAGAACGACAACTTCAACACCCTGGTGCTGAGCGCCGGGCTGACCTGGCGCCAGGCCGTGGTGCTGCGCGCGTACGCCAAGTACCTGCGTCAGGCCGGCGTGAACTTCAGCCAGGACTACATGGAGGACACCCTCCGCAACAACGTCCACACCACCCGGCTGCTGGTCTCGCTCTTCGAGGCCCGGCTCTCGCCCGGCCGCCAGTCCGCCGGCACCGAGCTCATCGACGCCATGCTCGAGGAGCTGGCGGGGGCCCTGGACCAGGTCGCCTCGCTGGACGAGGACCGGATCCTGCGATCGTTCCTCACGCTGATCAACGCGACCCTGCGCACCAACTTCTTCCAGCTCAACGACGCGGGCGAGCAGCACGCGTACGTGTCGATGAAGTTCGACCCGCAGGCCATCCCGGAGCTCCCGGCCCCGCGTCCGGCCTACGAGATCTGGGTGTACTCCCCGCGCGTCGAGGGCGTCCACCTGCGCTTCGGCAAGGTCGCCCGAGGCGGCCTGCGCTGGTCCGACCGGCGCGAGGACTTCCGTACGGAGATCCTCGGCCTGGTCAAGGCGCAGATGGTCAAGAACACCGTTATCGTGCCGGTCGGCGCCAAGGGCGGCTTCGTCGCCAAGAACCTGCCGGACCCGTCGGTGGACCGCGACGCCTGGCTCGCCGAGGGCATCGCCTCGTACAAGATCTTCATCTCGGCGCTGCTCGACATCACCGACAACATGGTCGGCGGCGTGGTCGTGCCGCCGAACGGCGTGGTCCGCCACGACGAGGACGACACCTACCTCGTCGTCGCCGCCGACAAGGGCACCGCGACCTTCTCCGACATCGCCAACGGCGTCGCCGAGGCGTACGGCTTCTGGCTGGGCGACGCGTTCGCGTCGGGCGGCTCGGCCGGCTACGACCACAAGGGCATGGGCATCACCGCCCGCGGCGCCTGGGAGTCCGTCAAGCGGCACTTCCGCGAGCTGGGCCACGACACCCAGACCGAGGACTTCACGGTCGTCGGCGTCGGCGACATGTCCGGCGACGTGTTCGGCAACGGCATGCTGCTCTCCGAGCACATCCGCCTGGTCGCCGCCTTCGACCACCGGCACATCTTCATCGACCCGACCCCGGACGCGGCGACCTCGTACGCCGAGCGCCGGCGCCTGTTCGAGCTGCCGCGCTCCTCGTGGGCCGACTACAAGACGGAGCTGCTCTCCGCGGGCGGCGGCATCCACCCGCGCTCGGCGAAGTCCATCCCGGTCAACGCGCACGTCCGCGAGGCCCTCGGCATCGAGGCCGGCGTCAGCAAGATGACCCCGGCCGACCTGATGAAGGCGATCCTTCAGGCCCCCGTGGACCTGCTGTGGAACGGCGGCATCGGTACGTACGTCAAGGCGTCGACCGAGACGCACACGGACGTCGGCGACAAGGCCAACGACGCCATCCGCGTCAACGGCGGGGACGTCCGGGCCCAGGTCATCGGCGAGGGCGGCAACCTGGGCCTGACCCAGCTCGGCCGGATCGAGTTCGCCCGGATCGGCGCCGGCGGCGAGGGCGGCAAGGTCAACACCGACGCCATCGACAACAGCGCCGGCGTGGACACCTCCGACCACGAGGTGAACATCAAGATCCTGCTCAACGCGGTGGTCACGGACGGGGACATGACCGTCAAGCAGCGCAACACGCTGCTGGCGGAGATGACCGACGAGGTCGGCCACCTCGTGCTGCGCAACAACTACGCGCAGAACGTGGCCCTCGCCAACGGCAGCGCCCAGGCCCCCAGCCTGCTGCACGCCCAGCAGCGCTTCATGCGCCGCCTGGAGTCGGCCGGACTGCTGGACCGGAGCCTGGAGTTCCTGCCCACCGACCGGCAGATCCGCGAGCTGCTGAACAACGGCAAGGGCCTGACCCAGCCGGAGCTGGCCGTCCTGTTCGCCTACACCAAGATCACGGTGGCGGACGAGCTCATCGCCACCGAGCTGCCGGACGACGTGTACCTGCGCCGCCTGCTGCACGCGTACTTCCCGGCCGCCCTGCGCGGGAAGTTCCCCGAGCAGATCGACGCGCACGCCCTGCGCCGCGAGATCATCACGACGCTGCTGGTCAACGACACGGTCAACACCGGTGGTTCGACCTTCCTGCACCGGCTGCGCGAGGAGACCGGGGCCTCCACGGAGGAGATCGTCCGGGCGCAGCTCTCGGCCCGCGAGATCTTCGGCCTGGCCGAGGTCTGGGACGCGGTCGAGGCGCTGGACAACAGGGTCGCGGCCGACGTCCTGACCCGGGTGCGGCTGCACTCGCGGCGCCTGGTCGAGCGCGGTACCCGGTGGCTGCTGAACAACCGGCCGCAGCCGCTCCAGATCACCGAGACCATCGAGCTCTTCGGTGACCGGGTGAGCCAGGTCTGGGCCGAGCTGCCCAAGCTGGTGCGCGGCGCCGACCTCGAGTGGTACCAGTCGATCATGGACGAGCTGATCGGCGAGGGCGTGCCGGCGGAGCTGGCGGCCAAGGTCGCCGGGTTCTCCTCGGCCTTCCCGACGCTGGACATCGTCGCGATCTCGGACCGCACGGGCGTCGACCCGCTGGGTGTCGCCGAGGTGTACTACGACCTCGCCGACCGCCTGGACATCACGCAGCTGATGGACCGGATCATCGAGCTGCCGCGGGCCGACCGCTGGCAGTCCATGGCCCGCGCCTCCATCCGCGAGGACCTGTTCGCGGCGCACGCCGCGCTGACCGCCGACGTGCTGGCGGTGGGCAACGGCGATTCGACTCCCGAAGAGCGCTTCAAGGCGTGGGAGGAGAAGAACGCGGCGATCATCAGCCGGGCCCGGACGACCCTGGACGAGATCCGGGGGTCGGACGACTTCGACCTGGCGAACCTGTCCGTGGCGATGCGGACGATGCGCTCGCTGCTGCGGACCCACGTCTAGCAGCTGCGCTCCGCCGCAACGGCTGAACGGGCGGCCCCGGGACCTGATGGTCCCGGGGCCGCCCGCTTCGTGCAGGGCCGTCGCGGCCTCAGCGGCCCGAGGTGAACTCCTCGTACGCATCGCAGACCTCGGCGGAGGGGCCGTCCATGCGCAGGACGCCGGCCTCCAGCCAGATCGCCCGGTCGCAGGTCTCGCGGACCGTGCCGATGCCGTGGCTGACGAGGAAGACGGTGCCGGCGCGCTCCCGGAGCTCCTCGATGCGGGCCTGGCTGCGGCGCTGGAAGGCGGCGTCGCCGGTGGCGAGGGCCTCGTCGATCATCAGGACGTCGTGGTCCTTGGCGGCGGCGATGGAGAAGCGGAGCCGGGCGCCCATGCCGGAGGAGTACGTGCGCATGGGCAGGGAGATGAAGTCGCCCTTCTCGTTGATGCCGGAGAAGTCGACGATGCCCTGGTAGCGCTCGCGGACCTGCTCCTTGGACATGCCCATCGCGAGCCCGCCGAGGACCACGTTGCGCTCGCCGGTGAGGTCGTTCATCAGGGCGGCGTTCACGCCGAGGAGCGAGGGCTGGCCGTGGGAGTAGATCCTGCCGCGGGCCACGGGCTGGAGGCCGGCGATCGCAGAGAGCAGCGTGGACTTGCCCGAGCCGTTCGAGCCGATCAGGCCGATGGCCTCGCCCTTGTACGCGACGAAGCTGACGCCCTTGACGGCGTGCACCTCGCGGATGCCGGGGGCCGGCTTGCGGGAGAAGATCCGGCTGAGGGCGGCGGTGGCGCCGCCCTTGCGGCCGCCTGCGCCGTGCACCTTGTAGACGACGTGGACCTCGTCGGCGATGACGGTGGGGACGCGGGTGTCGGGCACCGCCACGGACGGTGCGTGGTGTGCGGGTGCGGGGGCGGTTGCGGTGTCAGCCACGGCCGTACTCCTCCTCAGCCTTCCAGAAGTAGATGAATCCGCCGACGCCGGCGAGCAGGGCCCAGCCGACGGCGATCGCCCACACGTGGTGCGGGAGGGCGTGCGGGTCGAAGCTGTCGATCAGCGCGTAGCGCATCAGGTCGATGTAGACGGCTGCCGGGTTGGTCTTGAGCACGACGGTGACCCAGTGCGCGAGGTGGTCCTTCCGGAGCATCTGGTCGATGGACCACATGACCCCGGAGGAGTACATCCAGGTGCGCAGGACGAAGGGCATCAGCTGGCTGACGTCCGGGCTCTTGCTGCCGATGCGGGCCATGACCATGGCGACGCCGGCGCAGAAGACGGCCATCAGGGCCAGGGTGGGCGCGGCCAGCAGCCATGTGAAGGTCGGTGTCTGGCCGCAGGCGAGCAGCAGCAGGACGAGCGCGCCCATGGTGACGAGCAGCTGCTGGAAGAGCTGGACGACGGTGGACAGCGGCAGGCTGGCGCGGGGGAAGTGCAGGGCGCGGACCAGGCCGAGGTTGCCGTGCACGGCGCGGGTCGAGGCGTTGATGGAGCTGCCGATGAAGTCCCAGACGAAGACACCGGTGATCAAGAACGGGATGTAGTCCGGCACGTCGTGGCTGGCGTTCATGACGATGCCGAAGATGAAGTAGTAGACGGCGGCGTTGAGCAGCGGGGTCACCAGGTGCCAGACCTGGCCGAGCCTGGCCGTGCTGTACGTGGCGTGCATCCGGGCGGTGGCGTACGCGGTCACGAAGTGGCGGCGGCCCCAGAGCTGGCGCACGTAGCTCGGGAGCGGGGGGCGGGCGCCGCTGACGGTCAGGCCGTGGGCCGCCGCCAGTTCTGCGGGCGTGACGGGCGCGGCGGGCGCGGGTGCGGTGGGTGCGGCGGGCGCCTCGGGCGCCTCGGGCCCGGCAGGTGCCTCGGGCGGGATGGTCTCGGTCACGGGGGTCACGAGCTTCGCTTTCGACGGGGTCGGGGCGTCGGCCGGCGATGGGACGGGTCCGTATCGTCGCTACGGCGAGGTTAGGCCGCAGTACGTCGGAACGCAACCGTATCGTCGTGACGAGCTGGTCCCGGCGTCCCCGGCTATGCTCTGTGCATGACCACCGACCCTGCCGCCGCCCCCGCCCGCCGCGCCCCCGCCGGAGCCGCCGTCCTGCGCGAGGACGTGACCGAGGCGATCCGGGCCGCGGTACTGGACGAACTGGCCGCGGTCGGGTTCTCGCGGATGTCCATCGAGGGGATCGCCCGGCGCGCCGGCGTCGGCAAGACGGCCGTCTACCGGCGCTGGAAGTCGAAGCTGCACCTGGTGCTGGACCTGGTCGGGGCCTTCGCGGTGGACGGCCTGCCGGTGCCCGCGACGGGCTCGCTGTACGGGGACGTACGGGCCCTGCTCGAGGTGATGTCCCACGTGCTGCGGCACCCCGTCGCCTCGGCGGTGATCCCTGACCTGCTGGTCGAGGCGGCCCGCAACCCGGAGATCGCGGACGCGGTGCGCGGCGCCCTGCTCGAGGGGGAGCGGCGGATGGCCGAGGGGATCGTTTCGGAGGCGGTGGCGCGGGGCGAACTCGCGGCGGGAACGGATCCGGGCCGGGCGCTGGACCTGGCGATCGGCCCGCTCTACTGGCGGCAGGTCGTCGTACGCGACGCCGTGCCGGCGCAGTACCTGGACGACCTGGCCCGCTCGGTGGTGGCGGGCCTGACGGCCACGTCGTCCGCGTCCTGACGCGGACGACAGCGGCCGCCGAGGCCGCGGTTAGGGGGTGTAGAACGCCACGCGGAAACCCAGGTCCACGTACGCGTTCTGCGGCGGGTCGTACGAGCGGAACTGGATCATGCGGGCGCGCTGTTCGCGGGAGAACCAGGAGCCCCCGCGGACGATGCGGTCGCCCGGGGCCCGCAGGTCCTCGCGGCCGGGCCGGGTGTCGTCGTACGACCAGGCCAGGGACCGCGTCCACTCCCACACGTTGCCGATCATGTCCTGGGGCCCGTCCTCCCGGGCCGCCCAGGGGAAGAGGCCCACGGGCACCGAGCGCTGGGTCCAGCCCTGAGCGGTGCGGACATGGGCCATGCCCTCCTCCCACTCGCTCCCCCACGGGTAGGGGTCCGACGCCGGGCGGCCCGGGCAGGAGCACTCCCATTCCGCCTCGGTGGGGATGTCCGCGTAGCTGTGCTCGTCGAGTACGTTCCGCTCGCGCAGCCGCCTCGTCAGCCAGCGGCAGTACGCCAGTGCCTCCCACCAGTTGACCCCGACGACCGGCTGCGTGGGCTGGTTGTAGCGGGGGTCCCACCAGTAGAGCGGCACGCGGCGCAGCAGCAGCTGGTCCACGTACTCCTGGAGGGACTCCTCGTCGACGATGCCCTCCCGCATCTCCTTGCTCAGATGGATCCGCTGGGTGTCCGTCGACCCGGCGCGCGGTCCGTCCGGCGCGTCGATGAAGGACGGGTCGTGCCTGACCCACAGCCGCGCCGGTCCGTCCGGCCAGCAGTCGAGGTCCCGGTACCCGCCCGAGGCGACGAACTGCGCGTAGTCCCGGTTGGTGACGGGCAGCGTGGAGATCCGGAACGATCCGACGCTCTCCGTGCGCTGCGGGAACCAGTCGATGTGCCGGTACTTGTCGTCCTGCGAGTTGAGCGGGGTGGTGGAGCCGATGGGGTACTCGCCCGCCGGTATGACGCAGCTCCGGGCGAGGAACGAGCGCGATCTCTCCTCCCACGTGGACGGATTGAGCTGCGCCTGCACGGTCGCCGCACGCGCCCGGGTCTCCAGATCCTGCCCCCGGTCCCCGCGGGCGGCGGCGACGGAGTCCGAGACCGAGCGCCGCAGCTGCCGTACGAGCCCGGACGGCTCCGCGTTCGGCCGGGCCGCCGCGAGGATCACGAGCAGCTCGCCGGCGAGCAGCCACAGCGGCAGTCCCTCGTCCCCGGCCTCCTCCGCGGCGCCCGCCAGCTCGGCCGCCGTGCCGGTGACCAGGCGGTGCCCCTCGGCCGTGGTCTGGGCACTGGCCCAGTAGCGCAGCGGGGCGTGCCAGATGGGATGGCGGCACAGGCCGACGATGGTCTCCGAGTCCCGGCGCGCCAGCGCGCACCCGGCGAAGTAGTCGCGGAAGAGGTTCTCCCGGAACGAGAGCTGGGTGGCCGTGTCGACCGCGAGCAGGCCGTGGCCCTTCCTGAGGAACTGCACGTAGTCGACCACGGCCGGATATGCGTCGAGGAACTCCCGCTCCTCGCCCAGCGCCCGCAGGATCGGCTCGTGGACGGCCGCCGCGGAGATGGAGTTCGCCTCGGGCTGCGCGGATCTCAACGACGTGATGGAGAACCCGACTTCCTCGATGATCCGCTGGATCTCGGTGTCGTAGCCCGGCCGCAGGAGGCAGGGCTCCGCCGCGGCCGCGGCGCGCCTGCGCGGACGTTTGTGCAGGAACTCCTCCGAGGCCAGCCGGCAGAAGTGCCCGACGGACGTGGGGACCTCGTGGTTGCGCTCGGTGGAGACGACCAGGAGGTGCAGCAGGTACGGGACGCGCGCGGCCGAGGCGAGGGCGCTGTCGCCCCGGATCGCGGCGATGAGCCGCTCCGAGAGCTTTCCTTCGTGAGGGGTCATCAGGTGGTGAACCATCCGGTGATGTAGTTCTCGAGGTCGCGTTGCTTGGGCGGCCGAAGGAAGTAGGCGCTGACGTCGCGCGCCCTGCCGCACTCGGCGGAGAACCAGCCCGAATCCGAGATGGTCACAAGGACGCGCAGGTTCCGGTAGTGCACGTGGAGCTGCGCCAGGGTCTGCAGGACGGTGCGCGGCGACCAGTTGTCGGAACTCGCGTGGCCGTGCAGGGGCACGTCCTCCACGCCGTCCACGAAGAGGAACGCCCGGTCGAGCGAGCCCCGCAGCAGGGTGCGGGCGGTGCCGCCGTAGACCCCGATCCCCGAACGGGTGACGGCGGCGTCCGTGATGGCCTCGGCGGTCGCCGCGAAGTCGCCCTGCGCGGGCACGTCGAGGGCGTTGACGAGTAGCGGTACGGGCGCCTCCGCATCGCCGTCCAGCGCCCGTTCCGCGAGCAGCGAGGCGTAGTGCGTGCAGATCGAGGTGCGCCCGGAGCACGGCGGCCCGATGAGCACCACGGAGCGGCCCGCGCCGTGCAGGACGATCCCGTCGAGGGGCAGGCCCGGGGTGTCCTCGTCGCCCGGAGGGGCGGTCCGGGCCAGGGCGTCGATCTCCCGCACCTCCCGGGGGATCCAGACCGCGTCCAGCGGACGGTCGGGGAAGGCGACGGCGTCCGCGCCCTCCTGGCTGGTCGCCGACAGGGCGCGCAGCGCGCCCAGGTAGTGGACCAGCTCCACGGGTAGCTCCCGCGGCTCCGGGCCCGGGCCCGGGCCCGGAGCAGGAGTCGGTGCCGGGTCCGGTGCAGCGGGGCCGGCCGGAGCGGCCGGCCCCGGCTGGTCCGGGACGCGTTCACCCGTCCCGCGGGGCGCCTGCGGGTTGATGCGACGGATCGCCGGGCGTGCGCCCTGCAGGCCGGAGCCTTCTTCAGGGGTCATATCACCTCACCCATCACGGGCCGGCCGGATGCCATGACGCGGGCTCGGGGACGGCGGTGATGCCCCCCAGCTCCGAGCGGCTCCAGAACCGTCCATCACTGTCTACGAATACGAACTTCAGCGGGAGCGCCCGGCTCTGGTCCGGCTGCACGGTCAGCGGGACCTCGTAGTCCGACCGGCCGGGGACCAGCGGCCCGAGGTCCTCGTGGCACAGGTGCACCGACCCGTCCGGGCTGTCCGCCCGCCACCGGAAGACCGGCAGGGAGGTGGAGTTCTCCACCTGCACCGCCCAGTACGGCTGACCGTCGTCCGACAGCACCGTCATCCATGCGGCCGCGGCGGTGCGCTGCCTCCTGCGGTCCCGGTTCTCGGAGCGCAGGACGGTGCCGACCGCGGCCGTGACCGCACCGACCTGCCCCACCCCGCTGACCCAGTCCCCCCAAGTCCCCGCCGTGTCGTGGTCGAACTTCTTGCCGTACGGCTGGAGCCCCCACAGTGGAAGGGACAGGAGCAGGACCACCCCGGCCAGGAGCCCCCAGCGCATCGCCCCGCTACGCCATATGACCTTCAGGTCTGCTGCCGCCACTCGGTACGCACCTCACAGGAATCGCCGCGGGTCCATCACACGCAGGGCATCCGCCTGGCCTGCGGTCAGCGCGGCCCCGGACAGGATGCTCCGCACCAGAGCGGCCGTGATCGGGGCGAGAGTGATCCCGACGCCGAAGTGCCCGGTCGCCATGACGACCCTGCCGTCGGAGTCGGCGTTCCCCACCAGGGGGTAGCCGTCGGCCGTCCCGGGCCGGATCCCGGCCCAGGAGCCGGTCAGCCTCCAGTCCCGCGAGGCCGGCACCACCAGCTGCAGTGCGGCCAGCAGCCGCTCGGTCGCACGGTCCTCCGGCTCCTCGTCCCATCGGCCCTGGTCGTACGTCACGCCGACCACCACCCGGCCGTCGTGGCGCGGGACCACGTACGACGAGACCGTGGTGTCGTCCAAGGCGACCTTGCAGTACACGTGGTGGCGCAGCGGATAGCCCCCGGCGTCCGGCACCACCAGCTCGGCGGCCTGGCCCCGTACGGGGAACTGCCCGCCGGGCCGGGTGGGCACGAGCTCGGAGCTCCACGCCCCCGCGGCCACCACGCACCGGTCCCCCCGGACGACGTCACCGCCCTCCAGCAGCACCTCGACCCCCCGGGCGCCCGGCGTGACGGCCTGTACCCGGGCCCGGGCCACGACCTCGATCCGCGGGTCCCGGCGCAGCACCTCGCGCAGCGCGGACATCAGCACCCGCGGCTCCAGAGCCCCCTCGCCGGGCAGCCGTACGGCCGACAGCACGGCCGGCGACAGGAGCGGCTCGGCATGCGCCGTGGTCCGCGCATCGAGCTGCTCGACCCGGAAGCCCTGCTCCACCCACTGGGGGACCAGCTGCTCCTTGACCCGCTGCTGCTCCGAGGGGTCCAGGGCCACCTGGAGGAGTCCGGAGTCCAGGAACGGCACCTCGATCCCGGATCCGGCCTCCAGACCCGCGAGCCACTGCGGGTACATCCGCCGGCTCGCCTCGGCGAACTGCCGCAGCGGGCCGCGGCAGAAGTCGTCGCTCTGCGGTGTGATCCCGCCGATGGCCGCCCAGCTCGCCGCCAGCCCGGTGTCCGGCCGGGCGTCCAGGAGCACGACCTTGTCGAAGAGGTCGCTCGCCGCCGCGGCGACCGCGCAGCCTATGACGCCCGCTCCGACGACGACGAGTGCGGAGCCCATGCTCAGCTGCTCCGGTTGACGACGTAGGAGTCCTGTTCTCCCGTCACCACGTTGACGATGGACTGGATGCACTTGACGGCCATCGCATCGCGGGCGTCGTGGGTCAGCGACCCGATGTGCCCGGTGACCAGCAGCTTCGATGCGGGCAGCGCCAGCAGCTCCGCCGTCTCGGGTTCGTCCGCGCCGTAGAAGCCGTCGAACGCCGCGGTGTGGATGCGCCCGCTCTTCAGGCCCTGGAGCAGCGCCGCCGGGCTGATCACGGAGGGCCGCGCCGTGTTGACGAGGGTGATCCCGCCGGCCGGCAGCAGGGCGACCTCGTCCACGCCGATCATGCCGCGCGTCTCGGGGGTGTCCGGCACCATGACGATCAGGTTCTCGGCCCAGGACAGCAGGCTCGGCAGGTCCTTGTACGTGATGCCCAGGCGCTCCTCGACGTCGGGCTTGCGGGTCCGGGAGTAGTACGCCGTCTCCGTCGCCAGCCCCAGCGCGCCGATCTCGGCGATGCGGGTGCCGATCGCGCCCAGGCCGATGATGCCGAGCCGGTGGCCGGCGAGGTCGTGCTGCTTCTCCTCGCCTCCGGAGCGCCCGGAGCGGAAGTCGTCGGCGTACGAGGGGATCTGGCGGCGCTGGGCGAGGAGCAGGCCCACCGTGAACTCGGCGACGCTGTTGGTGAGCGTTCCGGGGGTGTTCGTCACGGCGATGCCGAGTTCGGCCGCGGCGTCGGCGTCGACGAAGGACCCGTAGCCCACTCCGAGGAAGCCGACGACCTTCAGCGACTTGGCCCGGGTGAGCGCCGCGCGGGAGGCGTACTCATCCCCGCCCAGCAGATAGGCGGTGCACGATTCCAGCTCCGTGCCCAGCTCGTCCTCGCTGAGCAGGCCCGGGACCGCGTGCACCCGGAAGCCGGACTCGGACAACCGGTCGAGGTGCTTCTGCGCCACGCTGCTGCCCGTTACGAGGATCTTTCCCAGATCGGCCACGCGATACCCCAAACGTCGGATAGTGACTGATGGTCATGTGAAGAGATCGGCCAACCTGTCGTAATACCGCATCCGTGCGGTGACAGAGCTGCGGGCGGCCGTCAAGTAGTCCTCGGCCAGTGACGGATCGTGCGCGATCAGCTCGGATGCTATATGCGCGATGAGCGCCGAGTGTTCCGTATCCTCATAGATGTTGGCGTTCAGGAAATCGCCGTGGTCCACGTCCGGTGCCGCGCTTTCGAAAGCGCTTTTGACGGCCCCGTATTCGGGGACCAGCATCTGCTCGTTTCCCACTCCGAGCGCGCCCAGCGCGCTGATCGGGGAGCTCATGGAGGACGCCAGGTCCCGCAGGAACTCGTAGGTCGGTTCGGCCGGTGCGACGGAGTCGGGCGCGATGCCCATGCTGTGCGCCAGCTTGTGCAGCAGCCACGGGTGGGACGCCCGTGCGACCCCGTCCTTCACGCCTCCGTGCTCCCCCTGCAACACCAGGTTGAAACGGGCCCGTTGGTGAACGTTGACCAGCGCGCTCGACGTGAGGCCGAGCAGCTGTGCGAACACCCCGGTGACGAACAGTTCCTGCGTGACCCAGAACTCCAGGGCCGGTCGCGAGGCCCCGGCCAGAGCGAAGAACGGATGCCGCTCGACCCCGCTCTCGGGGACCAGCCGGCCCGCCTCCTCGACCGCCGGGTGCAGCGGGACGGATGCGGTGGGCAGGAACCGTGCGCCGTACTGCCATTGAACGAAGTTCGATTCCACGAGCCGGCTGGCTAACTCCGCGTTCCACGATCCGGTCAACGCCATGATGACACCTCTTCCGTGTGGGGACGCCCGACGATCAACACACAAGCAAGGCGCTCCCATAGTGGCCCAGAAGAAGCCGGTCCGCGGGCGGATTAATCGGAACGGAAGGACGGCCCGGCTACGGCCGGAGACCGGGAGTTGTCAGCGGTGCCAATGTGGGTTCCGGGGTGGCGGACGGAGCCGACGGCGGGGCCGAGGACGGGGCCGACGGAGCGGGGCGGCGCTCCGCGAGCGGGACGACCGGCGGGACGACGGCCGGCTGGCCCAGGAAGACGCGGCGGACGACGCGCTCGGCCGCGTGGCCGTCGTCGTACGAGCAGAACCGCGAGCGGAACGCCGCCCGCAGCTGCGCCGAACGCGAGCCCTGCCAGTGGCCGGTGGCGAAGATGTCCACCAGCTCGTCCTCGGTCCGGGCGATCGCTCCCGGCGGGAACGACCGCAGGTCGAAGTACGTGCCGCGGGCGGCCTCGTACGCCTCCCAGTCGTCCGCGTGGATCACGATCGGCCGGTCCAGCGCCGCGTAGTCGAACATCAGGGAGGAGTAGTCCGTCACCAGCGCGTCCGACGCCAGGCAGAGCTCCTCCACCGACGGGTACGCCGAGACGTCGACCAGGCGCGGGTGGCGCACCTGCCGGCCGGGCGCGTCCGCGTACGTCAGGTGCGTGCGCGCCAGGATCGTGAAGCGCGGGCCCAGATCGCGCAGCACCCGCTCGAAGTCGAGGTGTTCGGGCCGGCTGCGCCGGTAGTCCCGGTGGGTCGGCGCGTACAGGACCGCCGTCGAGCCCGCCGGGATGCCGAGGCGCTCGCGCAGCGCCAGGACGTCGTCCAGGCTGGCCCGGTGGAAGGCGTCGTTGCGCGGGTAGCCGTACTCGAGCGTGGTGTACGAGGAGGGGATCGCCTTCTCCCACACCAGGGTGGAGTGCCGGTTCGCGGAGAGCAGGTAGTCCCACTGGTCCGCGCCGCGCAGCAGGCCCGCGAAATCCGTGATGGGCGTGGCCGCCGGACGGTCCTGGAGGTCGAGGCCGACGCGCTTGAGCGGGGTGCCGTGCTGGGTCTGCAGCAGCACCTGGCCCGGCCGCTTGACCAGCGCGCGGTCGAAGTTGACGTTCGTGGTGAGGTAGGTGGCCCTGGCGAGCGCGGTCCAGTACGCCGCGGAGCCGGGGCGGAGCATCGCCGTCTGCGGCGGGAGCGTCGCCGTGTGCTGCGGGTCGCAGATCCACGCCGTCCGCATCCGGGGCGCGAGCTCGCGCAGCTTGGCCTCGACGGCCGCCGGGTTGCAGGCGTAGCCGCCGTGCCAGTACGCGGAGAAGACCGCCAGCTCCGGGCGCAGCGGCAGCAGCCGCTGGACGCGGTAGTGCAGGCGCAGTGCGCTCTCGCGCAGGCCCCGCCACAGCGACGCCCCCGTACGCCCCGCCGCCAGGGCGGCCGAGCGGAGCCGCGAGAGGGTGCGGTACGTCCGGCGCACCCCGAACCGCATCAGGGTGTGCCGGATCCGGTCGGTGCGCGACAGGGACAGCGGCCGCGAGCCGGGGGTCCGGTAGCGGCGCAGCAGCCCCGAGGCCCGGTGGAAGAACTCGGCGCGGCTCGTACGCGGGAGCCGGTGCGGGTCGGCGTACAGGGCGCAGAAGTGCTCCGCCATCCGCCGGTGCACGGTGGGGCGCCAGCGCTCCAGCTCGGGGCGGCCGGCGAGGAACCCGAAGACCCGGTCGTACTGGTCGAAGATGTCCAGGTGGCGGCGGCTCGTGGTGGTCAGGATCGAGCCGGTGCGCCGCTGGCGGTAGTGCACGCAGACCCGGTCCAGGACGGCGAGGGACTCGGCGGCCAGCAGCGCCGGGTAGGTCCAGGGGGTGTCCTCGTAGAACCCGGGCGGGAACTCCAGGCCCTCGCGCTCCACGTACTCGCGGCGGTAGGCCTTGTTCCAGACGACCATCAGCATGCCGAGCAGGGCCGGGCGGTCCGCGAGCCGGAAGCTGGCCGGGCCCTCCTCGGACAGCCGGTGCGCGAGGCGGTTGCGCACCAGCTCCCCCGTCCAGAAGGTGCGCGCGTAGTCGTAGACGAGGACGTCGGGGGAGCCGGTGTCCTTGAGCCGGTCGGTGATGGCCTGCAGGGCGCCCGGGGCGAGGACGTCGTCGCCGTCGAGGAAGAGCAGGTAGTCGCCGGTCGCCCGGGCCAGGGCCGCGTTGCGGGCCGGGCCCAGGCCGAGGTTGTGCGCCAGGTGCACGGCGGTCACCCGGGCGTCCCGCGCCGCGTACTCGTCGATGATCGAGCCGCAGGCGTCCGGAGAGGCGTCGTCCACCGCGATCAGTTCCAGATCCGGGTAGGACTGGGACAGGACCGAGTCCAGGCTCTCCTGGAGATACGCCTGAACCTTGTACGCGGGCACGATGACGCTGAACCGGGGCACGGCACATCCAGGGGTCGGCGCGGGCATATTGCCCAGCAACCCCCGGCGTGGCGATCGGGTTACGCAGCGTGTGGCATTCGGGTTACGGAGCGTCAACGCCGCACGTCAACCGGGCCGTCAGGGTCTGTCGGGCCTACTTGACCGCTCCGGCCATCACCCCCGTGACGAACTGCCGCTGGAAGGCGAAGAACACCACGAGCGGCACCACCATCGACAGGAACGCGCCGGGCGCCAGCACGTCGATGTTGTTGCCGAACTGCCGGACCTGCTGCTGGAGGGCGACCGTGACCGGCGGGTTCGCCGAGTCCGCGAAGACCAGGGCGACCAGCATGTCGTTCCACACCCACAGGAACTGGAAGATGGCGAGCGAGGCGATCGCCGGCCCGCCCAGCGGCAGCACCACCCGGGCGAACAGCCGCAGTTCGCCCGCACCGTCGAGACGGGCCGCCTCCAGCAGCTCGCGCGGGATCTCCGCGAAGAAGTTGCGCAGCAGGAACACGGCGAACGGCAGCCCGAACGCGGTGTGGAACAGGACCACCCCGGCCGTGGTTTCGAACAGCCCGATGGCGCCGAAGAGTTCCGAGACCGGGATCAGCGCCACCTGCACGGGGACGACGAGCAGCCCCACCACGATCAGGAACAGCCAGTCCCGGCCCGGGAACTCCAGCCAGGCGAAGGCGTATCCGGCGAACGAGCCCAGGGCGACCACGAGGAGGGTCGCCGGGACCGCGATGGCCACCGTGCTGAGCAGTGCATGCGTGATGGTGTCGTTGGCCAGCAGCCGCTCGTAGTTGTCGGCCGTCAGCCGCGTCGGCGCGGTCAGCGCCTGCCACCAGCCTCCCTTGTTCAGGTCGGTGGGGGAGAGGAACGAGGAGATCAGCAGCCCGAGGGTGGGCAGCAGCCAGAACAGCGCGGCCAGCACCAGGAACACGCGGACGGCCCCCGCCGCCGCGCCGGCCGCGAGCCGGCCGGCCCGGGCACCTGCGCGGGAAACGGGGCGGGCACCGGCACGTGCTCCCGTGCGGGCCTCGGCGGAGGTGCTCATCGGGACCCCTCCTTCCGCAGCCTGCGGATGTTGTAGAGCATGACCGGGACCACCAGTGCCAGCAGCAGCACGGCGATGGCGCTGCCCAGCCCCGGATCGGCGTCGGTGCCGAAGGAGGTGCGGTACAGCTGGAGGGCCAGGACGTTGGCGTCGTCCTGCACCGAGCCCGGAGCGATCACGAAGACCAGGTCGAAGATCTTCATCACGTTGATGACGAGGGTGACCAGGACGACCGCCAGCACCGGCGCCAGCAGCGGCACCGTGACCCGGCGGAACACCTGCCACTCGTTCGCCCCGTCCACCCGCGCCGCCTCCAGCAGCTCCCGCGGTACGGCGGCCAGCCCGGCCCCGATCAGCACCATCGCGAAACCGGCCCACATCCACACGTACGCCCCGATCACCGCCGGGGTCACCAGCGTCGGGCCGAGCCACTCGACCCCCGCGTACGCCTCCCGGAAGTTCGACGCCGGCAGCCGCAGCAGCGCCCCGTCGGCCTTCGCGGACAGGGTGAAGGTGCCGTCGGCGCGGGCCGTCGCCGAGTCGACCACCTTGCCGTCCTTGACCGCCTCGATCCGCATCCCCGCGAAACCGGACTCGGTCGGGTCGACGGCGTTCGTCCGGCCGCCGCCGCCCCGGGTGAAGTCCTGCCAGGCCGTCCCGGTGACATTGCCGGGCTCGGCGGGCGCGGCCCGGGCCGTACGGGTCCCCTCGGGCAGGTCCTCCGGGGCCACGCCGACCAGCGGGAGCAGCACCGGTGCGCCCGCCCGTACGGGATCGCGGGTGGTGAAGCCGCCCGCGGCGGCTCCCGTCGCCGGGACCAGCGGGGAGTCGCGGCCCGGGCGGGCCTTCGGGAAGGCCGAGGACTCCGCGAACGTGTCGTGGACCCCGACCCAGACCGCGTTCGCGACCCCCCGGTCGGGGTCGTGGTCGTACACGAGCCGGAAGATGATGCCCGCCGCCAGCATCGAGATCGCCATCGGCATGAAGACGAGCAGCTTGAACGCCGTGCCCCAGCGCACCCGTTCGGTGAGCACCGCGAAGATCAGGCCGAGGGCGGTGGCCGTGGTCGGCGCCAGCACCACCCACAGGGCCGTGTTCTTCAGGGCCGTGCGGATCGTGTCGTCGTGCAGGATCTCCTGGTAGTTGCCGGCGCCCACGAACGTGTCGCCCGAGCGGTCGAAGAAGCTGCGGTAGACCGAGTAGCCGATGGGGTGCACGACGAGCGCGCCGAGCAGCACCAGGGCGGGCAGGAGGAACGCCGCCGCGACGAGGCGGCGGCGCCGGGCCTCCGCGGACCGTGAAGCCGAGGCGGCTATGGCCTTGGTGGGCGCGGTGGCCTTGGCTGCCACGGGATCAGTTCCCGTAGGCCTTGGCCGCGTCCGCCTCCAGTCTGGCCTGGATGCCCGCCACGTCCGACGGGTTCGCCAGGAAGTCCTGCAGCGCCTTCCACTCGCCCGCGCCCGGGGTCCCGCCGAACGCCGCCGGGGCCTGGTCCGACATGTCGAAGCGGAAGTCGTCGCCCGCCGCGATCAGGGCCTTGGCGATGCCCCGCTGGATGTCGTTCGGATAGGCCTTCAGGTCGACCGACTTGTTCGGGGAGACGAAACCGCCCTCCCGGGCCTGGATCTCCGCCGCGTCCGGGGAGGCCAGGAACGTCAGCAGGGCCTGCGCCCCGGCCGACGGCTTCAGCGCGACCGCGACATCGCCGCCCGAGACCACCGGCGCCTTGCCGCCGACCGCCGGGAACGGGAAGACGAGGGCGTCCTCGCCCACCTTCGCCTCGGTCTGCCCGATGTTCACCGCCACGAAGTCGCCCTCGTAGACCATCGCGGCCGCCGGCCGGCCGCCCCCGGTGAAGGTCTGCGTCACCGACTTCGGGAACTCGGTGGCCAGCGCCCCGCTCGGGCCGCCCGCCAGGAAGTCCTTGCGCCCGAACAGCTCGCCCAGGGTGGTCAGCGCCTGCTTGACGCTGTCGTCCGTCCACTTGATCTGGTGCTTCGAGAGCTGGTCGTACTTCTGCGGGCCCGCCTGCGAGAGGTAGACGTTCTCGAACCAGTCCGTCAGGGTCCAGCCGTCCGCACCCGCCACCGAGACGGCCGGGGTACCGGACGCGGAGAGGGTGTCGGCCGCGGTCAGCAGCTCCTTCCAGGTCTTCGGGGGCTGCACGCCCGCCGCCTCGAAGGCCTTCGCGTTGTACCAGACCAGCGACTTGTTGGCGGCCTTGTAGTACACCCCGTACTGGGTGCCGTCGACCGCGCCGAGCTTCTTCCATCCGTCCGAGTAGTTCTTGTCGAGCTGCGCCTTGGCCTCCGGGCCGACCGGCTGCACCCACTTGTTCTGCACCGCCGACACCAGGGCCCCGACCTGCGGCAGCAGCGCCACGTCCGGCGGCTGGCCGCCCGCGATCTTCGTCCCGAGGAAGGTGACGATCGGGTCCTGGGCCGGGACGAAGGTGACCGTGGCACCCGTCCGCTTCTCGAACTCCTTCAGGACCTTCGTGAAGTTCGCCTGCTCCGGACCCGTCCAGACCGCGGCGACCTCCAGCTTCTGGCCGGTCAGCTTCGGTAATTCCACCCGCTGCCCGGCCGTGGACGCCTCCCCGCCCTGCGGCGGGCCGTCCTTCTTGTCCCCGCCGTCCCCGCACGCGCTCAGCACGAGCGCGCCCGCGGCCGCGAGTGCCGTCCAGGCGGCGGCGCGGCTGCTTCTACGGTTCGTCGTACGGCTCGTTCCCTGCCTGCGCATGGCTCTGCCCCCGATGCCCGTGGTGTGACTGGTCCCACAAGGTCTACGCCGAGCCGCGCACCCCCGCAATACCGCCTCAGCCGTGTCGCCGCGTGTCGCCGCGTGTCGCGGGCCCGGGGCTCAGGTGCCGGGGCCCGGGGGGCCGAGCTCGGGGCTCACGGCGCGGGGGCGGCCGGCGAGGCGGCCGGGAACAGCACGGGTATCGCCGAGACCAGGTGCGAGGCCCGGTCCAGCGCGCTCGCCAGCAGCGCCAGGTCGGTGGGCCCGTTGCCCAGCTCGCGCACGGGACGGCGGGCCGGAGGATCGCCCATCCGCTCCCACTCCACCGGCACCACGGTGGGACGCTGCGTCGCCGTCCGGGGGATCCGGCCGGTCACCCGGCCGCCCTGGAACGGAACCGTCCGCCCGTCGGCGTACCGCAGCAGGCCGCGGCCGGGACCCGGCTGGTCGGGGGCGTCCAATTGGATCCGGAGCGGGTTCGTACGGGACAGCTCGCTGTCGGCCGTACGGTCCGGGCGGGCGCTGGCGGCCACCAGGTGCACGCCGAGGCGCGCGCCGTCGCGGGCCACCGCGTCCAGCGCCCGTACGACGGAGCCGGCGGCGGGGCGGCCCGTACTGCCGAGCCCGGGCGCGACCAGCGCGTCGAAGTCGTCCACCAGCACCACCAGCCGGGGCAGCGGGCTCGGCCCGGCCGGGTCGGTGCGCGGGGCGGCGGTGCGCAGCCGGAGCGTGCCGGTGCGCTGCGGGTCGAGGTCGCCGAGCAGTTCGCCGGGGCTCGGCCGGCGCGGCGAGACCATCCGGTCGGCCACCTCGTGCCGGGCGTGCCACTCGGCGAACGGGACCCCGTCCAGGAGCTCGGCCCGGCGCTTCAGCTCGGCGCCGAGGGCCTGCGCGAACTCCCGCATCCGGACGGGGTCGGAGGCGACGAGGTGGGCGGCGACGTGCGGGAGTTCGGTGCAGGGCTGCAGCCCGTCGCCGCGCTCGCCGCCGGCCCCGTCCAGCAGGACGAGGCCCAGCCGGTCGGGCCGGGCGGCCGCGGAGAGGGAGGCGGCCACCGACCGCAGGAGCTCAGTGCGGCCGCTGCCGGCGGGCCCCTCGACGAGGAGGTGCGGCCCGTCCTGGACCAGCTCGGCCCCGACCGGCCCGCGCCGCCCGCTGCCGAGCACGAGCTCGGCGCGGCCGCCCACCTCCTGCCCCTGGTCGGTGGCGGCGGCCCAACGGGCCATCAGAGAGGCCGGGGTGGCCCGAGCCAGCCCCAGCTCGTCCAGCAGCCGAGCGGTGTTCGGCAGCGCGGCGGCGACGGCCCGGCGGGGCGCAGCGGGGGAGGGTTCGGCGCGCAGCGGGGCCAGGGCCCGGGCGAAGCGCTCGGCCCAGGCCGCGGAGACGGCGTCGGCGGTGGCGGTGGTGCCGGGCGGGGCCGGCTTGCCGCCACTCACCGTGAACGTCCGTACGGTCGTGGCCACATCGCCGCTGAGGAGGGCGACCGCGCCGCAGTCCCGGAAGGCGGGGCTGCTCGCGCAGGCCGCCTCGTACGTCTCGGCGAGCGGGGAGGCGGGCGTGGCGGCCGGCGTCTCGGCCAGTACGAGGACGTGGATCCCGGCGGCCGGCCCGTGCGAGGCGAGCCGGCCGGTGACGTCGCGCAGCGCCCCGGAGCCGGGATCGCCGTCGACGACGAGCAGGGTGTACGGGCCCTGGTGGGCGTACGCGGCTTCGCGGACGCTGCGGGGGTCGGCGGCGGCCCAGTGCGTGCCGAGGGGACTGTCGTCGAGGCGCCGGGTCAGCTCACCGGTGCGGGCGCTGGCCTGGTCGCGGTCGTACGCGAGGAGCAGCCGGCAGTCCTGGCCGTGCGCGGCGCGCACGTGCGGCAGCCAGCCGAGCCAGCCCCAGTCGCCGCGCCGCTCGGCGACGCCGCGCGCGCGGTCGGCGGCGAGGAGCACGATCTCCAGCTCCCCGGGCGCGTGCAGTCCGGCGAGCTGGGCGACGACGGACCGGGCGACCCCGGTCAGCCGTACGCGGGGCCCGGCAATGCCGAGCGAGCCGACGTCCTGGAACGCGATCCGGCTCCCGGCCCCGAGGCCGACGTCGAGCTGCCCCCGGGGGCGGGACCACAACCGCCGGGTCGGCCCGAGCGCGGCCAGCAGCAGCGCGGCGGGATCATCGGCGTCGGGCACGGCGGCCACGACCGCCTCGGCGGCGGCGCTCCCGTAAGCGGGCCCCTCGTCCCCCCGGACCCACTTCCGCGCCCAGGCCCCGATCCCCCGCCGGAGCCCCCCACGCTGTTCAGCCCCGGCCCGACCACCGCCGGAGCCCCCCTGTCCGCCCGCGGACCCGCCGGTCGGGCCGGAGCCGGGGGCGCCGTGCGCTGCCGGGGCCGCGCCGGGCGTACCGATGTGCAGGCCCGTGCCCGGTGTGTCGTGTGCGGCCTCTGCGCCGGGTGCCCGGCCGCCCCCGGCTGCGCCGGGCCACGCAGCGCCGGAGGGTGTGGCGTGCGCGGCTTCGATGCCCGGTGCCCGGCTCATGCCTGCAGTGCCCCCGGAGGGGCCGCCGGGGGGCGAGCCCGCACCGGGTTCGGCTTCGCCGGTCCGGCCTGCCCCGGAGGGTCGGCCGGGGCCCGCGGGGTCGGGGGCGGAGCCCCCGTTCCGGGAAGGGGCGGGGTGGGGGAACGATCCCTGCCGGGCGGCGGCAGAGCCGGCCGCCCCCGGCCGGGAGGGCGCCCGGCCCCCCGCGGACGGCGCGCCGTGACCGCCGGTCCCGCCAGGGCCGGGCTCTGCGGGGCGCCCGGTGTCGCGACCGGCCTCGCCGGACCAGCCAGGGCCGGAGGCACCGGCGGGGTCGCCGGGTCGCCGGCCCGGGTCCGCCTCGCCGGAGGTGTCCGGGGGCGGGCCCGCCAGGGAGAGATGGCCCTCCAGGTCCGGGACGACCGGGAGCGGGGACGCCGAGTCGGGAGCCAGGCGCAGGGTCGATTCCCCGATGCGGAGCAGCGCGCCCGGCGGCAGCGCCACCGGCTGCGCCCCCACCACCGCGCCGTCCACCGTCGTGCCGTTCGTCGAGTCCAGGTCGGCCACCGCCACCCGTCCGTCCGGCATCACGGTCACCGCGCAGTGCAGCCGCGACACGTCCGGATCGTCCAGCGGGACGTCGGCGTCGGCCGAGCGCCCGATGCGGATCGCCCCGGGGTGCAGCAGGTGCACCCCGCCCGCGTCCGGGCCCGCCACCACGTGCAGCTGCGCGCCGTCCGTCCCGTCCGGCAGGACGTCCGGCACCGGCGCGTGCAGCCCCAGCACCGCCCCGTCCACGAGCGGCGGCTCGCCGAGCACCCGCCGCTGGAGGTCGAGCCGCTCCGTACCGGCGTACAGCACGACCGTGCCGCCGGTGTCGGGCCCGCCGACGGTCGCCGCCAGGCCGGAGGCCACGGCGGCGAGCGCGGTGCCCACGGGCGCGGTGACGAGCACGTCACAGCCGGCGGGCGCGGTCTGGTGGCCGCTGCGCGACCCAAGGACGGTCAGCCGGATCTGCATCGCCGTCAGCGGTCCCTTCTGCGCGGTGCGCGGTGCGTGCGCCCGGCAGGGGTACGACGGGCGTGCCTGCCCGATCAACCCCCCACCCGGCACGGCGCGTCGTCCGGTCAGGTCTGCCCGGAAGGCGGGGCTCCCGTCCCGGCCGTTCCGTACGGGTGCATCCTCGCACCTGTCACGGACAACACGCCCGGCACCGTCCGATAAATGATCTTGAATGATCGCACCCCTTGCCCGTGCGAGACATCCGTCCAGGTGCCCGTCCAGGCATCCGTGCAGGCCCCATCCGGACATACAAGCCGACGAAAGCCGGGGAGCGCCGGGCGACCCCGGGGAAAATCGCCCCCGGCATACCCCGCCAAACATCACTCTTCGTATATATGTGCGGCAACCAACCTCCGGCACCCCGCGTCTTCCCCGGGGACACCCCCTAGAGTGGGCCGGAAAAACGAACCACAGCAGGACGACAGCAGGGAGCGCGAGACGTGCGGCCAGTCGGCAGCAAGTACCTGCTCGAGGAGCCGCTCGGACGCGGCGCCACGGGCACCGTCTGGCGTGCCCGCCAGCGGGAGACCGCCGGCGCGGAGGCAGCCGTCGCCGGGCAGCCCGGCGAGACCGTGGCCATCAAGGTCCTCAAGGAGGAGCTGGCCCAGGACGCGGACATCGTCATGCGCTTCCTGCGCGAGCGCTCCGTCCTGCTGCGCCTGACGCACCCCAACATCGTGCGCACCCGCGACCTCGTCGTCGAGGGCGACCTCCTCGCCCTCGTCATGGACCTGATCGACGGCCCGGACCTGCACAAGTACATCCGGCAGAACGGCCCCTTCACACCGGTCGCCGCGAGCCTGCTGACCGCCCAGATCGCGGACGCGCTCGCCGCCAGCCACGCCGACGGCGTGGTCCACCGCGACCTGAAGCCGGCCAACGTGCTGCTCGACGAGCGCGGCGGCCAGATGAAGCCGATGCTCACCGACTTCGGCATCGCCCGCCTCGCCGACTCCCCGGGCCTGACCCGCACGCACGAGTTCGTCGGCACCCCCGCCTACGTCGCCCCCGAGTCCGCCGAGGGCCGCCCGCAGACCTCCGCCGTCGACATCTACGGCGCCGGCATCCTGCTGTACGAACTGGTCACCGGGCGCCCGCCGTTCGCCGGCGGCACCGCCCTCGAGGTGCTCCACCGCCACCTCAGCGAGGACCCGCAGCGCCCGCCGAACGTGCCCGAGCCGCTCTGGATCGTCATCGAGCGCTGCCTGCGCAAGGAGCCGAACGAGCGCCCCAGCGCCGAGAACCTGGCCCGCGGACTGCGCGTGGTCGCCTCCGGCATCGGCGTGCACAGCGCCCCCGCCGAGGTGGAGGCCGCCCTCGGCGTCGGCGCCCTGCTCGCGCCCGACCCCTCGCCCGCGCCGGTCCCCGAGACCCCGGGCGGCGGCGCCGCCGACCCGACCCAGGTGCTGCCCGGCCGCGCGGGCGCCGCGTCGCCGATGGGTGCGTACGACCCGAACGGCATGACCAGCGTGCTCCCGCCGGTCGGCGCCGCCGACGCCACCTCGGTGCTGCCCAGCACGGGCGGCCCCGGCGCGGACCCGACCTCGGTCATGCCCCCGGTGCAGCAGCCGGACCAGCCGCACCCGTGGCAGTCCCAGATGCGGGCCGCGCGCGACCGCAACGAGCAGACGCAGATGCAGTACCTCGACCCGAGCGAGGACCCGCTGCGCCGCCGCCCGCAGCGCCAGGCGCCCCCGCCGCCGCAGCAACGGCCGCAGCAGCCCCCGCAGTACCGGCAGGGCCCGCCGCAGCAGCCGTACCAGCAGCAGCGCCCCCAGCCGCCGCAGTACCAGCAGCCTCCGCAGCAGCAGCCGTACTACCAGCCGCAGCCGCCGCCCCAGCAGTACCAGCAGCCGCAGCAGGCCCCGTACCAGCAGCAGCCCCAGCGCCAGGCGCCCCCGCAGCAGCAGCCCCCGCAGGGCCCGCCGCCGCAGCAGCGCGCCCCCAGGGAGCCGCGCGAGCCGCGCCGCCGCAGCGCGAACCCGGTCAAGATCCCGGGCCTGGGCTGCCTCAAGGGCTGCCTGGTCATGATCCTGCTGTTCGTCGTGGCGGGCTGGCTGGTCTGGGAGCTCACCCCGCTCCAGGAGTGGGTCGGCACCGGCAAGGGCTGGTGGGACCAGCTGTGGACCTGGGGCTCCGACATCGTCGACTGGGTCGGCGCGATCGGCGACTCGGCGGGCGCCGGAACGGGCGGCGGAACGCCCTGAAGCGGGCCCTCGTAACGCCGACTTCGTGGATTTGTCGACTTCTGGGACGTGATTTCGCCCCCAGAAGTGAAGGTCGCCGCGTTCCGGGGCGTCCAACCCCCACCCGGCCGCGTAGCTTTGGTGCGTACGCCAGCCGCTGAGGGAGCAGTCGTGGCACGGAAGATCGGCAGCCGGTACACCGCGCACCAGATCCTGGGGCGCGGCAGCGCGGGCACGGTGTGGCTGGGCGAGGGGCCGGACGGGCCCGTCGCCGTCAAACTGCTGCGCGAGGACCTCGCGTCCGACCAGGAGCTGGTCGGACGCTTCGTCCAGGAGCGCAGCGCGCTGCTCGGCCTGGACCACCCCCACGTCGTCTCCGTCCGCGACCTCGTCGTCGACGGCAACGACCTGGCCCTGGTCATGGACCTCGTACGCGGTACGGACCTGCGCACGCGCCTCGACCGGGAGCGCCGGCTCGCCCCCGAGGCGGCCGTGGCGATCGTCGCCGACGTCGCGGACGCCCTGGCGGCGGCGCATGCGGCCGGGGTCGTGCACCGGGACGTGAAGCCGGAGAACGTCCTGCTGGACATGCAGGGGCCGCTGGGGCCGGGCGGATCGCACCCCGCGCTGCTGACGGACTTCGGCGTGGCCAAGCTGATCGACTCGCCGCGCCGGGCGGCCGGGGCGCCGGGCGCGCGGGCCACGGCCCCGACGACCCGGATCATCGGCACGCCGGACTACCTGGCGCCGGAGATCGTGGAGGGCCTGCCGCCGCGGGCGGCGGTGGACATATACGCCTTGGCGACCGTCCTGTACGAGCTGCTGGCGGGTTTCACCCCCTTCGGCGGGGGCCACCCGGGCGCGGTGCTGCGCCGGCACGTGACGGAGACGGTCGTCCCCCTCCCCGGCATCCCGGACGAGCTGTGGCAGCTGATCGTGCAGTGCCTGGCGAAGGCTCCGGCGTCGCGCCTGCGCGCCTCGGAGCTGTCGGTCCGCCTGCGTGACCTGCTCCCGCTCCTGGCCGGGATGCCGCCGCTGGACGTGGACGAGCCGGACGAACCGGACCCGGAGCCGGAGTCGGCGGAGCCGGTGGAAGCCGACGGAGGCCCGGTCCGCCGCCGCGGGGTGGTCCCGCTGGTGCCGGGCTCCGCGACGGACTCGAACCGGGACACGCACACCTCGATGCGGGTGCCGGGGCCGGACGAGCTGGCCGGGGGTGCGCTGGGCACGGCCCGGGTCCCCCGCCCCGCGGGCGGCCACCGGCCGGGCTCGGCCCGCCACCGCGCGGAGACGGCCCGCAAGCGGCGTCTGGCGCTGACGGCCGGGGCCGTCGCCCTGGCGGCGGCCCTCGGCGTGGGCGGCTGGCTGGCCGCCTCCGGCGACGAGCCGCCACCCCCGCAGGACAGCAAGCACTCGGCCCCGTCGAAGCCGAAGCCCTAGGGGGTGTCGTCAAAGTCCCGTCTGGCCGGTGGGGTCTGGCACGCGCGCTCGCCGCGTTGTCGTCGGTCGACGACGCGAGCGTCGCCTCCCTCCTCCGCCTTGCGATCACACGCACCAGACCCCGCCGGCCCCGCCCTCACGGGCGGACGACGCTACTTTGACGACATCCCCTAGGCCGCCGGCGTTCGAGGCGAAGGGGTCCGGGGCGGAGCCCCGGTTTCGGGGAGGGGCGGGGTGCGGAAAGGCTCCGCGCAGCGGAAACCCGGGGGCTACGTGCCCGAGGGGACCAGTTCCGGGTGCCAGCGGCGGGCCACCGCCGGGTGGGCCCGGGTCCAGCCCTTCAGCTCGTTGCGGCCGTACTCCGCGTGCAGCGGGTTCGACGCGTCGTGCGCGACTCCCGGCGCCGACCGCAGGTACTCGCCCGGCACCGTCTCCACCACCGCGTCCAGCCGCGGGTTGTAGAAGAACGGCACCGAGTACCGCTCCACCGCCCCCGGCGGGCTGACCACCCGGTGGTCCGTGGCCACCAGGTACCCCTCCGTCGCGATCTCCAGCAGCTCGCCCAGGTTGACCACGAACGCCCCCGGCATCGGCGGGACGTCCAGGAACCCGTCGCCCTGCCGCACCTGCAGACCGCCCACCGAGTCCTGGAGCAGCAGCGTCAGGAAGCCGTAGTCCTTGTGGGCCCCGACCCCCTGGTCGTCGCCGGTCGGGGAGGAGCCGGGGTAGCGGATCAGCTTCGTGTGCAGGTGCGGCCGGTCCGCGAAGGCCTCGTCGAAGAAGTCGGACGGGGCGCCGATCGAGCTCAGCAGCTCCTGCAGCAGGCGGTGGGCCACCGCGGCCAGCCGGGACTGCCACTCCAGTACGACCGGCCGCAGCTCCGGCAGGGCCTGCGGCCACTGGTTCGGGCCCTCCAGCCACAGGTAGGGCGGGTCGTCGGGGCCCACCACCGGCGCCGGCCGCTCGGCGCCGACGTCCAGCTGGTCGCGCCAGTCGGACGCCCCGCCGGTCAGTTCGTGGCCGATGCGGGTGTAGCCGCGGAAGTGCGGCGAGTTCAGGTTGCTCACGGCGAGCCGGTCGGCCTCGGGCAGGGCGAAGAAAGTCTTGGTCACCTCGAGGATGCGGGCGGTCTCCGCATCGGTGATGCCGTGCCCGGTCAGGTGCAGGAAGCCGGTGTCCCGGGCTGCGGCGTGCAGCTGCTTCAGGAAATCGGCCCGCTGGGTCGGGTCGTCGGCCTGGGAGAGATCGATGACGGGAAGAGAGGTGTGCGCGGACGGCATGACGGCTCCGTTTCGGATGTCACGGGGTCCTGTTCCCCAAAGGGTGTCGGGGCAGCGGATGGGGAGGGCCGCCGGCAGGGATGGCGCCGGAGCCGCTTGGGCCGCGTACAGGACCAAGTCGGATCGGGGTGGATCAGGCTTGGGGAAGGTCCGGCGGCAGACAGCTCGTCGTCGTGACACGCATGTGGTCCACATGGCGGCGCTTGACGAGGAGGAGAGTCATACCGTGAGCGTACGCCCGTTCCCCCGGTCACCAGAACGGGTGATCCGGCCTGCCCGGACGGTGCCGTCCGCGGACCGGCTACGCTGGACCCGTGGCAGTCGTCGATGTTTCCGAAGAGCTGAAGTCCCTCTCCTCGACCATGGGGTCGATCGAGGCCGTCCTGGACCTCGACAAGCTGAGGGCAGATATCGCCGTGCTCGAGGAGCAGGCCGCCGCGCCGTCCCTGTGGGACGACCCGGAGGCCGCCCAGAAGATCACGAGCAAGCTTTCGCACCTCCAGGCCGAGGTCCGCAAGACCGAGACCCTGCGCGGCCGCATCGACGACCTCGCGGTGCTGTTCGAGCTCGCCCTGGAGATGGACGACGCGGACACCCTCGCGGAGGCGGAGAGCGAGCTGGTCTCCGTCCGCAAGGCGCTGGACGAGATGGAGGTCCGCACCCTGCTCTCCGGCGAGTACGCCGAGCGCGAGGCGCTGGTCAACATCCGCGCCGAGGCCGGCGGCGTCGACGCCTCCGACTTCGCCGAGCGCCTGCAGCGCATGTACCTGCGCTGGGCCGAGCGCCACGGCTACCCCACCGAGATCTACGAGACCTCGTACGCGGAAGAGGCCGGCATCAAGTCGACCACCTTCGTCGTCAAGGCCCCGTACGCCTACGGCACCCTCTCGGTCGAGCAGGGCACCCACCGCCTCGTGCGCATCTCGCCCTTCGACAACCAGGGCCGCCGCCAGACCTCCTTCGCGGGCGTCGAGGTGCTGCCGGTCGTCGAGACCAGCGACCACGTCGAGATCGACGAGACCGAGCTGCGCATCGACGTGTACCGCGCCTCCGGCCCCGGCGGCCAGGGCGTCAACACGACCGACTCGGCGGTGCGCATCACGCACATCCCGACCGGCATCGTCGTCTCCTGCCAGAACGAGCGCTCGCAGATCCAGAACAAGGCCAGCGCCATGAACGTCCTCCAGGCCAAGCTGCTCGAGCGGCGCCGCCAGGAGGAGCAGGCCAAGATGGACGCCCTCAAGGACGGCGGCAGCTCCTGGGGCAACCAGATGCGGTCCTACGTCCTGCACCCGTACCAGATGGTCAAGGACCTGCGGACGGAGTTCGAGGTCGGCAACCCGCAGGCGGTGCTCGACGGCGAGATCGACGGCTTCCTCGAGGCCGGCATCCGCTGGCGCAAGCAGCAGGAGCAGACCGCGTAAGGCGGCGCGCGACGCAGGAAGGGCCCGGACACCTGAGGTGTCCGGGCCCTTCCCATGCCGGAATGTCATGATCGGAACGCGGGGAGGCTACGCCGCCTGCTGTGCAACCCAGGCCAGGGCTGCCACGAGGACCACCAGGAGCAAGATGAGCGCCATGGGGTTCAGGCCGGCGAAGGGGCCCTCCTGCTGGAGGCGCTCCCGGTTCGCCCGGCACACCGGGCAGCGGCCCTGACTGACGGGCGCGGCGCAGTTCGCGCACACGAGCCGGTCATATGTCATGCGCTCTCCTCCTCTCGTCCCCTTGAACAACGCCTGACGGAACGAGTCCGTTCCCCTACCACTGTGCCAGCTCCCGCGACATTCGGCGCGGCCCGTCCGGGCAATCACGGCCCGGCCCCTCCCGGACCAGGGGATATATCGGGCAACTCCGGCCGCCGGGCCCCCACCCCCCGCCCGTTCGCGTATGGTCACGCACACCGACTCCGCACACCTACTCCCGGCGACCGTGGTGCACCCGTGATCCGATTCGACAACGTCTCCAAGTCCTACCCGAAGCAGAACCGTCCTGCACTCAGAGATGTCTCCCTGGACATCGCGAAGGGCGAGTTCGTCTTCCTGGTCGGCTCCTCCGGCTCCGGCAAGTCCACCTTCCTGCGGCTGGTCCTGCGCGAGGAACGGGCGAGCCACGGCCAGGTCCACGTGCTCGGCAAGGACCTCGCCAAGCTCTCCAACTGGAAGGTCCCGCAGATGCGGCGCCAGCTGGGGACCGTCTTCCAGGACTTCCGCCTCCTCCCCAACAAGACCGTGGCCGAGAACGTCGCCTTCGCCCAGGAGGTCATCGGCAAGCCGAGGGGCGAGATCCGCAAGGCCGTCCCGCAGGTCCTGGAGCTCGTGGGCCTCGGCGGCAAGGAGGACCGGATGCCTGGCGAACTCTCCGGCGGTGAGCAGCAGCGCGTGGCCATCGCCCGCGCGTTCGTCAACCGGCCGGCCCTCCTGATCGCGGACGAGCCCACCGGCAACCTCGACCCGCAGACCTCGGTCGGCATCATGAAGCTGCTGGACCGGATCAACCGGACCGGCACCACCGTGATCATGGCCACGCACGACCAGCAGATCGTGGACCAGATGCGCAAGCGCGTCATCGAACTCGAACAGGGCCGACTCGTACGCGACCAGTCGCGCGGCGTCTACGGCTACCAGCACTGAAGGGCTTTGAGACGTCATGCGCGCCCAGTTCGTCATGTCGGAGATCGGCGTCGGTCTCCGTCGCAATCTCACCATGACCTTCGCGGTCATCATCTCCGTGGCCCTGTCGCTGGCCCTGTTCGGTGGCTCCCTGCTCATGCGCGACCAGGTGAGCCAGATGAAGGGCTACTGGTACGACAAGGTCAACGTCTCGATCTACCTCTGCAACAAGAGCGACGCGGAGGACACCAGCGAGAGCGGGAGCAAGGCCTGCGCCAAGGGCGCGGTCACGCCCGAGCAGAAGCAGCAGATCGAGACCGACCTGAAGAAGATGGACCTCGTCGAGACGGTCCGCTACGAGTCCTCGGACGAGGCCTTCAAGCACTACAAGGAGCGCTTCGGGCACACCGCGCTCGCCTCGGTGATCACCCCGGACCAGATGCCGGAATCCTTCCGGGTGAAGCTGGAGCAGCCCGAGAAGTACAAGGTCATCACGACCGCCTTCGCGGGCCGCGACGGCGTGCAGTCGGTGGAGGACCAGCACCAGGAGCTCGACAACCTCTTCACGATGCTCGGCTACCTCAACCTGGCCGCCCTCGGCATCATGCTGATCATGCTGATCGTGGCCCTGCTGCTGATCGTCAACACCGTGCGCGTCTCGGCGTTCAGCCGGAGGCGGGAAACCGGGATCATGCGGCTCGTCGGCGCCTCCAGCTTCTACATCCAGGTGCCGTTCATCATGGAGGCCGCCTTCGCGGGCCTCATCGGCGGCATGTTCGCCTGCGTCATGCTCGGCGCCGGCCAGTACTTCGTCATCGACCACGGCGCCTCGCTGCGCACCAAGATGGAGCTGATCAACTTCATCGGCTGGGACTCCGTCCTGACCAAGCTGCCGCTGGTGCTGGTCATCGGGGTGCTGATGCCCTCGCTGGCCGCCTTCATCGCATTGCGCAAGTACCTGAAGGTGTGACAAGCGCCCCGTGTGAGGTCCGCCCAACCCGCCGTGCCCCCACGGGGCTTGTCCTAGACTCGGCGCCATGCCGGGTCTGCCCGCCTTCTGTCTCCGGCCCCGCGACCTGCGTCGCGGGGCCGTTTTGACGTTGGCCTTCATCGCCGCCGTCGGCACCGCGGCGGGCACCGGCTGCTGGGACCGCGCGGACGCCCTGGGCGCTGCCGGCGGCGGGTTAACGGCCGCCGCGCAGACCCCCGCGGCCGCGTCCGAGCCGCCCCGGGAGGGCGGCACCGCCGACCGCGAGGCCGTCGCCCGCGCCGCGGCCGAGGCCGTCGCCGAGGGCAAGTCCGGCAAGAAGGCCGCCCAGGAGGTGGTCAGCCGCAGCGGCGACCGCTGGGGCATGGTCTACGACCAAGGCGAGTACGCCGCCTTCACCGACGACCTCGACGGCCGCTGGACCGGCGTCGGGCTCTGGATCGAGAGCCGCCGGGACGACCGCATCGCCGTCGAGAAGGTCCAGCCCGGCAGCCCCGCCGCCCGGGCCGGCCTGCGCGCCGGGGACCGGCTGCTGAGCGTCGACGGCCACCCCGTCACCGGCCTGCGCGTCTGCGACGTGGTCGCCCTGCTGCGCGGCGAGGCCGGCACCCCTGTCGTCCTGCACCTCACCCGGGACGGCGTCGACCGCACCGAGACCCTGCGCCGCGAGCAGCTGCGCGCCGAGCCCGTGACCGTACGGGAGCTCCCGGGCGGGATCACCGTCATCAAGGTCGCCTCCTTCACCCGCGGCTCGGGCGAACAGGTCCGGGCCGCCGTCCGCGCGGCCCCGGCCGGCGCCGGCTTCATGCTCGACCTGCGCGGCAACCCCGGAGGCCTGGTCACCGAGGCCGTGACGGCCGCCTCCGCCTTCCTGGACGGCGGGCTGGTGGCCACGTACGACGTACGGGGGGCCCAGCGCGCCCTGTACGCGCGCCCGGGCGGGGACACCGCGAGACCCCTGGTGGCGCTGGTCGACGGCGGCACGATGAGCGCGGCGGAGCTGGTCACGGGCGCCCTCCAGGACCGCGGCCGCGCGGTGGCGGTGGGCACGAGGACCTTCGGCAAGGGCTCGGTGCAGATGCCGACGCAGCTCCCGGACGGCTCGGTGGCGGAGCTGACGGTCGGCACGTACCGCACCCCGGGGGGCCGCAGCCTCGACGGCAACGGCATCACCCCGGACCTGGCGGCGGCCGACGGCGCCGAGGAACGGGCGCGCACGGTATTGGGTGGCCTCGGGGTGGGTCCGTAGTGCGAAAATGACCGCACTATGGCTAAGGAAAAAGGGCGCAAGCTGATCGCCCAGAACAAGAAGGCGCGACACGACTACACGATCATCGACACCTACGAGTGCGGTCTCGTGCTCACGGGTACCGAGGTCAAGTCCCTGCGCCAGGGCCGGGCCTCGCTGGTGGACGGCTTCGTGTCGGTGGAGAGCGGCGAGGCCTGGCTCTACAACGTGCACGTGCCGGAGTACAGCCAGGGCACCTGGACCAACCACAGCGCCCGCCGCAAGCGCAAGCTCCTCCTGCACCGCGAGGAGATCGACAAGCTGGACTCGAAGACCGGCGAGACGGGCAACACGATCGTGCCGCTCTCGCTGTACTTCAAGGACGGCCGGGCGAAGGTCGAGATCGCGCTGGCGAAGGGCAAGAAGGAGTACGACAAGCGCCAGGCCCTGCGCGAGAAGCAGGACACGCGCGAGACGAACCGGGTGATCTCGGCCGTGAAGCGCAAGGAGCGCGGCCAGCTGTAATCTCCTGGCATCCCGTGGTCCACTTCGCGTACCATGGCGTCAGCACCGCCCCCCGGGGTGGAGCAGCTTGTGCATTACCTAACTGAACAGCGTGAAACATGGGGATGATCGGTTTCGACAGCGGATGTCGATGCAGGGGAAGCGAGCCGAGGAAGCGGCAATGATCTCGCTAACCACATGTCGCAAAAAATAATCGCCAACTCCAAGAGCGATAACTCCCGCTTCACCCTCGCTGCCTAATAACAGTGAGCTGAAGCCTCTGTGAGGAGCGTCAGCCCGGAAGTGGTCCCGGTCCGGATCCTGGCGTCAATTAGGGATCTAAACCTCTAGCCCCGGTCACGGGGGTTGGAGGGAAACCAAACAGTGACTGGGCCCGTCGGAGACTTGTCCGTGTGATCTCCGGGGCCGAGAAAAGCGCAGCGGACTGCGCTCGGAGAAGCCCTGCTTCTGCACCGTTGGACGCGGGTTCGATTCCCGCCATCTCCACTCATCCCATGTTGGGCGAAGGCCCCGCAGCCGCCAGGCTGCGGGGCCTTCGTCATGTGCACGGGCGGCTAGAGGGCGCGGTAAATTTCGCGGCGGTGGCCGACGGCCACGACCCAGACCGTGACGACGAGCTCTCCGTCCGGGCCCTCTTCAAGGGTGTACACGGCGCGGTGGTCGCCGACCCTGAGGCGCCAATGCGCGTGGTGGCCTTGGAGCGCTTCGATGTCGAAGGATTCCGTGTCACCGGCTCCAGGCCCTGTTGGAGTTCGGCGAGGCGGCGCAGAATCCGGATGGCATCCGGCTGGGGGTTCCGCCGCTCCGTCACCTGATACGGGTGGCCGCCGTCCCCACCACGAGGGCGATCACGGCCGCCGCCGCCGGGAGGGCGTAGGGGGTGGTGGGGCCCAGGCGGTCGACCAGGGAGCCTGCCGTGGCCGAGCCCAGCGAGATGCCCGCGAAGATGGCCGTCACCGCCAGGGTCATGCCCTCGTTGAGGCGGCCCTCGGGCGTGACCGCGTGGATGCGGGACATCGCCGTCACCATCGTCGGGGCCGTGGCCATGCCCGCCAGGAGCAGGGCGCCGGCCAGCAGCGGGAGGGAGCCCGTGGCCGCTGCCGCCCAGGGGAGGGCCATCGCCGCGGTCAGGGTGATCAGGCAGGTCCGCAGGCTGCGCGGGCGGAAGGCGCCGTAGAGCAGGCCGGCCGCGCAGGAGCCCGCCGCCTGGAGGGCCAGGACCAGGCCGGTGGCGGCGCCCAGGCCGCGGGCCTCGAGGTGGGCGATCGACGTGACCTCCATCGAGCCGAACAGCACGCCCAGGGGGAGGAAGAGCACCAGGAGGGGGCGTACCGCGCGGAGCGGGGAACTGCCTCGGCCGGGCGCCGACACCGGGGGTTCCGTGGCCCGTTGGGACGTGAACACCAGCATGCCGGTGAGCAGGAGGGCGGCCGCCGCGAGGGTGCCGGCCTCCGGGAAGGCGGCCGAGCAGAGGAACGCCGCCGCCACCGGGCCGAACATGTAGCACAGCTCGTCCGCGGCCTGCTCGAACGACATCGCCGTGTGGTGCGCGGCGGGGGAGTCGCGCAGCAGGTGGGTCCAGCGGGCCCGGGACATGCCTCCGATGTTGGGGGTGGTCGCGGTGGCGGCGTAGGAGGCGAACAGGGTCCAGGCCGGGGCGTGCGTGCGGACGCAGAGGACCAGCCCCACCGAGCCGAGCACCGCGATCAGCGTCGCCGGGACGGCGATCCGGGCCTGGCCGTACCGGTCGACCAGGCGGGCGGTCCACGGCGCGACCAGCGCGGTGGCGGCCAGTCCGGTGGCGGTGACCGCGCCGGCGAGGGCGTACGAGCCGCGCTGGCCGGCGATCATCATGACCGCGCTGATGCCGAACATGCCCATGGGGAGGCGGGCCAGCAGGTTCCCGGCCGTGAAGGCGCGGGTCCCGGGATACGAGAAGAGGCGTGCGTACGGGCCCCCGACGCGGGGCCGGCGGCGGTGCGGGGCGGGGGCTATCACGAGCGTCGAGCCCGTCACGGTCATCAGCGGTGGCATGGTCCAAGGCTCCGGCGCGGGGTGCCCGGGCGTCCAACACCTGTTCGGGAGCCATTCACCCGCTTCCGTTGTTAGTCTCCTCGGGTGAATCCCCGTGATGTGGAACCCCGGCTGCTGCGCGGGTTCGTCGCGGTGGCCGAGGAGCTGCACTTCACCCGCGCCGCCGCCCGCCTGTACATCGCCCAGCAGGCGCTGAGCCGGGACGTACGGCGGCTCGAAGAGGTCCTGGGCGCAAGCCTGTTCGTCCGCACGACCCGCGCCGTCGAGCTGACTGCCGACGGGGAGCGGCTGCTGCCGCCGGCCCGGCGGGTGCTGGCCGCGCACGACGAGCTCGCCGCCGCCTTCGCCTCCGCAGGCACCCGCCCGCTGCTCGTGGACCTGAACACCGACGGGCCGAGCACCGCCCGTACGGTGCTCGAGCGGGCCCGGGAACTCGCCCCGGACTGCGAGCTGATGGCCCGCTTCGAAAGCGGACTGACGTACGCGGCCGCCGAGGTCGCCGCCGGGCGCCTCGACGTGTCCTTCGGATACGCCCACGGGCTGGACCCGGCGCTGCGGGCCCGCCTCGCGCACCGGCCCGTACGGTACGAGCCGCTCGCGGTGCTGCTGCCCGACGGGCACCCGCTGGCCGCGCGGGCCGAGGTACCGCTCGATGCGCTGGCCGGGGAGACCGTGTACGCGGGGGCCGGCAATCCGCGGACCCTGGAGTGGACCGGGCTCGCCCGCGAACTGTTCGCCGGGCGCGGGATCGCCCTGGCGCCGCCCGCACCCGTGGCGATGGGGAAGGAGGAATTCCGCCGGGTCATGGCCAAGACCCGCAATCCGGTGCTGGTCACCGTCGACTTCCTCGACCTGCCCGGATCCGTGAAACGGCCGCTGGTCGAGCCGCTGCCGCTGTCCCCGCTGTCGATGGTCTGGCGCAAGGGCTTCAGCCATCCCGGGCTGGACGCGCTGCACCAGGCCGCGGCCGGGATCGCCGCCGAGCGCGGCTGGCTGGACGTACCCCCGGCCGGCTGGCGCCCCGCCGCGCTCACAGGCGGCTCCGGCGGCGGGTGAGTGCAAGGTTTCCCACCGGTCATCCGGCGGGGACCGGGGCCGAAACGCGCCGTTCCTACCGTCGTCACCACGGACGCGACAGCTGTGGAGGCGTGTGATGACCAGTACGACCGCACCGCGCAAGGGGGGCCGCTGGATCGAGCGGTGGGAACCCGAGGACGAGACGTTCTGGAAGGAGTCCGGGGAGCGCATCGCCCGCCGGAACCTGCTCTATTCCGTGCTCTCCGAGCACGTCGGGTTCTCCATCTGGTCCCTGTGGTCGGTGATGGTCCTCTTCATGGGCCCCGCGTACGGGATCGACCCGGCCGGGAAGTTCTTCCTCATCGCGACCGCCACCTTCGTGGGCGCCCTCGTGCGGGTGCCGTACACCTTCGCCGTCGCCCGGTTCGGCGGCCGGAACTGGACGGTCGTCAGCGCCCTGCTGCTGCTCGCGCCGACGGTGGCCGCACTGGTCGTCATGGAGCCCGGGACCTCGTACGGGACCTTCCTGGCGGTGGCCGCACTGACGGGCGTGGGCGGCGGGAACTTCGCCTCCTCCATGACCAACATCAACGCCTTCTTCCCGCTGCGCAAGAAGGGCTGGGCGCTCGGCCTGAACGCGGGCGGCGGCAACATCGGCGTGCCCGTGGTGCAGCTCATCGCGCTGCTGGTCATCGGCACCGCCGGGGCCGGACACCCGAGGCTGCTCCTGGCGGTCTACCTCCCGCTGATCGTGGCCGCGGCCGCGCTCGCCCTGCTGCGCATGGACAACCTGGCGCCGGTGCGCAACGACGCGGGCGCCGTCCGCGAGGCGGTCCGGGACGCCCACACCTGGATCATGGCCTTCCTCTACATCGGCACGTTCGGGTCCTTCATCGGCTACAGCTTCGCCTTCGGCCTCGTGCTCCAGACGCAGTTCGGCCGCACGCCGCTGCAGGCGGCCTCGCTCACCTTCATCGGGCCGCTGCTCGGCTCGCTGATCCGGCCCGTCGGCGGCGCCCTCGCGGACCGGTTCGGCGGGGCGCGGATCACCCTCGCGACCTTCGTGGCGATGGCCGCCGCGACCGGGGTCGTCGTCTACGCCTCCGGCCAGAAGTCGCTGTCCGTCTTCCTCGTCGGATTCGTGGCGCTGTTCGTGCTCAGCGGGCTGGGGAACGGCTCCACGTACAAGATGATCCCCGGCATCTTCCAGGCGAAGGGGCTGGCGCGGGGCATGGACGCCGAGGCCGCGGCCGCGTACGGGCGCCGGCTGTCCGGGGCCGCCATGGGGCTCATCGGCGCGGTGGGCGCGCTCGGCGGACTCGGCATCAACCTGGTCTTCCGGGAGGCGTTCTCGACCTCCGGATCCGGGACGGCCGCCTTCGTCACCTTCCTCGGCTTCTACGCGGCGTGCTGCGCGGTGACGTGGGCGGTATACCTTCGCCGACCCGCCCTCACGGTACTCCCGACGGCCGGGGCCGAGGCGAAGCCCCAGCTCACCTCGGTGTAACGGCGGTTTACGGACACGAAATACGACGGAACCGAGCCTGACACGCCGACTTGACAGGCTCGGTCCCGTTCACGCGACACGTGATCGCGCGATGTGATACCGACCCACTGGGCAAGGCAGGTCACCATGGACGACACGCACACCGGCACCGCCCCGACGGCGGGCCCGCTGGCGGGATTCACCGTGGGAGTCACCGCAGCCCGGCGGGCGGACGAGCTGATCGCCCTGCTCCGCCGGCGGGGCGCCACGGTCCTGCACGCCCCGGCCCTGCGGATCGTGCCGCTGGCCGACGACAGCGAACTGCTCGCCGCCACGAAGGAGCTGATCGACTGCGCGCCGGACACGGTGGTCGCCACCACCGCGATCGGATTCCGCGGCTGGATCGAGGCCGCCGACGGGTGGGGCATCGGCGAGGACCTGCTCGCGCGGCTGCGGGCCGCCGAACTGCTGGCGCGCGGACCGAAGGTGAAGGGCGCCGTCCGGGCCGCCGGGCTGGTGGAGACCTGGTCCCCGGAGTCGGAGTCCCTCGCCGAGGTGCTCGACCGGATGCTCACCGCCGGGGTCGCGGGGCGGCGCATCGCGCTCCAGCTGCACGGGGAACCGCTGCCCGGGTTCGTCGAGGCGCTGCGGGCCGGCGGGGCCGACGTGGTCGTGGTCCCGGTGTACCGGTGGATGGCCCCCGAGGACCTCGGGCCGCTGGACCGGCTGTTGGACGCCGTGGCCTGCGGCGGGGTCGACGCGGTGAGCTTCACCTCGGCCCCGGCGGCCGCCTCGCTGCTGTCCCGGGCGGAGCAGCGGGGGATGGCGGAGGCCGTGCTCGCGGGGCTGCGGGGGGACGTGCTGTCGGCGTGCGTGGGGCCGGTGACGGCGCTGCCGTTGCAGGCCCGCGGGGTGGACACCGTGCAGCCGGAGCGGTTCCGGCTGGGGCCGCTCGTGCAGCTGCTGTGCCAGGAGCTGCCGGGTCGGGCCCGGGTGCTGCCGGTGGCGGGGCACCGGGTGGAGATCCGGGGGCACGGGGTGCTCGTGGACGCGGAGCTGAGGCCGGTGCCGCCTGCGGGGATGGCCCTGCTGCGGGCGCTGGCGCACCGGCCGGGGTGGGTGGTGGCGCGGCCGGATCTGCTGCGGGTGCTGCCGGGGGCGGGGCGGGACGAGCATGCCGTGGAGACGGCGATGGCGCGGTTGCGGGGGGCGCTGGGCGCGCCGAACCTCATCCAGACGGTGGTGAAGAGGGGGTACCGGCTGGCGCTGGACGCGGGGGAGTGCGCCAGTGGCTCCACCGGTTGAACCGGTCGGGTGCGGCGCCGTTGCCGGGGCTGCGCCCCTGACCCCGCGCCTCGAACGCAGACGGGGCTGATTTTCGTCTGCGGCGCTGCAATGATGCGTGCATGATCATTGGCGGGGTGGAAATGCGGGGCGTCGAGGTCGGGGACGCCGGGGGGCTGGCCGATGTGCTGGCGCGGAACCGGGCCTACCTGGCGCCCTTCGAGCCGTGGCGGTCCGAGGTGTTCTTCACCAAGGAGGGCCAGGTCGCCCGTATCGAGGCGCTGCTCGCCGAGCGCGACGGCGGGCGCCTCGCACCGTACGTGCTCGTCGAGGCCGCCACCGGCGCGCCCGTCGGGACGATCAACCTCGGCAGCATCTCCCTCGGGCCCTTCCGCAGCGGCGGAGTCGGCTACTGGGTCGACCAGGCCTGGGCCGGCAAGGGGCTGGCCACCGCCGCCCTGGAAGAGGTCTGCCGGATCGCCCACGACGAGCTCGGGCTGCACCGCGTCGAGGCCGGGACCCTGGTCGACAACGTGGCCTCCCAGCGCGTCCTGGCCAAGGCCGGGTTCGAGCAGTACGGGCTCGCGCCCCGCTACCTGCACATCGACGGCGCCTGGCGCGACCACCGCCTCTTCCAGCGCCTCCTGCACGACGACCCGCCGCTCTAGGGGGTGTCGTCAAAGTAGCGTCGTCCGCCCGTGAGGGCCCCGCCGGCCAGACGGGACTTCGACGACACCCCCTAGACGAGCGCGCCCTGGCCCCCGTACGGGGGGTTCCGCATCGCAGCGGCGCGCGGCACTCTGAGAGGCACGCCCCCACGGGGTGTCCGGCGCAAGAGGCGGTGACGGGCATGTGGTTCGACTCCGGGCGGGTCTGCCTGGACCTGGTGGCCACCTTCGCCGCCCCCGCGGGCGCCGAGGAGATCCAGGACGGCGACGAGCTGCGGCTGTGGCTCGCCGGAGCCGGGCTCGTGCCCGACCGGACGCCGATCGCGCGGGTGGGCCCCGACTGGGTCGACGCCTTCCGGGCGCTGCGCTGCGACGTGGGGAGCCTCGTACGGGCCGAGCTCGCCGGGGCCGGTCCCGACGAGGGCGCGCTGGCCCGGGTCAACGCGCTGGCCGCCGGTCCACCCCCGGGACTGTGTGCCGTACAGGACCAAGAGGGTCACCTCGTACGGGAGTTGTGTGGCGGGGTGGAGTGCGGTGCGCTGCTCGCCGCCGTCGCCCGGGACGCCGTGGAACTGCTCACCGACCCCGGCGAGCGGGCCCTGCTGCGGTCCTGCGAGGGGGACGGCTGCACCCGGGTCTACCTGGACACTTCGCGGGGCCACCGGCGGCGCTGGTGCTCGAGCGAGCTGTGCGGCAACCGCGAGCGGGTCGCCCGGCACCGCCGCCGGGTCCTCGCGGCGCGCCCCGGGTAGCCGCCGGAGGGTGCCTGGGAAGTGATCTTCGCCCGGTCACCGGAACGGGCGTGCGGACAGGGTGTGGATTCGCGTACGGTTGACGGTCGCCCATGCACGTCAGAAGGGGGCCTTGGTGGCCGCGCAGAATGCCGCTGTCGACAGCACGGCGGATTCCGTCCGCGATCGGGAGATCGCGGTCGAGCAGACGCATCTGGACCAGGTGTACCGCCGCCTCGAGGAGAAGATCGACGAGGCCGAGTTCCTGATGAACGACGCGGCCAAGCGCGGTCAGGTCGGCACGCCCGGCGCGCTCGCCGAGCGCGACGCGCAGGTCTTCCGGGCAGGCATCCACCTGAACCGGCTGAACAACGAGTTCGAGGACTTCCTCTTCGGGCGGATCGATCTCGTCCTCGGCAAGGACGGGGAGCGCGGGCCCGACGGCGCGTACACCTCCGTCCAGCCGGCCGACGACGCGATCCGCGAGGACCTCACCGCCGACATCGCCGAGACGCTCCACATCGGGCGCATCGGCGTGCTCGACGCCGACTACGCGCCGCTGGTCATCGACTGGCGCGCGCCGGCGGCGGCGCCGTTCTACCGCTCCACGCCGAAGGACCCCGGCCGGGTCGTGCGGCGCCGGGTCATCCGCTCCAAGGGCCGCAAGGTGCTCGGTGTCGAGGACGACCTGATGCGCCCCGAGGTCACCGCGTTCCTCGACGGCCGGGAGCTGCCCGCCATCGGCGACGGCGCCCTGATGGCCGCGCTCGGGCGGGCCCGTACGCACTCGATGCGGGACATCGTCTCCTCCATCCAGGCCGAGCAGGACATGGTGATCAGGGCCCCCGCCGCCTCGGTCGCCGAGGTCGCCGGCGGGCCGGGCACCGGCAAGACCGCCGTCGCCCTGCACCGCGCCGCCTACCTGCTCTACCAGGACCGGCGCCGTTACTCCGGCGGCATCCTGATCGTCTCGCCGACCCCGCTGCTCGTCGCGTACACCGAGGGCGTGCTGCCCTCCCTCGGCGAGGAGGGCCAGGTCGCCATCCGGGCGCTCGGCTCGCTGGTCGACGGCGCGGAGGCGACGACGTACGACGAACCGGCCGTGGCCCGCATCAAGGGCTCCTCCCGCATGCGCAAGGTGCTCCACAAGGCCGTACGGGGCGCACTGGAACTCGGGGACGCGCCCGAGCGGCTGCGGGTCGTGGCCTTCGGGCGGCGCCAGGAGCTGGAGGCCGACGAGCTGAACCGGATCCGGCAGAACGTGCTCAGCGGCACCGCGCCGGTGAACCTGCTGCGCCCGCGCGCCCGCAAGCTGCTCCTTGACGCCCTGTACGCGCGCTCGGGCGGGGCCGGCCGCCACAGCGACCCGGAGCTCGCCGCCGAGCTGCGCTCCGCGTTCGACGAGGACATCTCCACCGAGGACGCGTTCATCGACTTCCTGAACGCCTGGTGGCCCGAGCTGACCCCGCGCGGGGTGCTGGCCGCGATGGCCGACGAGCGCCGGCTCGGGCGCTGGTCGCGGCGGGTCCTGAACCCGCGCGAGACCCGCCAGCTGGCGCGCTCGCTGCGCCGGGTGGGCCCGGACGGCAAGGGGCCGCTGTCGGTGCACGACGTGGCGCTGCTGGACGAGCTCCAGCTGCTGCTCGGCGCGCCGGCCCGGCCCAAGCGCAAGCGGCAGCTCGACCCGCTGGACCAGCTCAGCGGGCTGGAGGAGCTGATGCCGACCCGCGAGGAGACCCAGTGGGAGCGGGCGGAGCGGATCGCGGCGGAGCGCACCGAGTACGCGCACGTGATCGTGGACGAGGCGCAGGACCTGACGCCGATGCAGTGGCGGATGGTGGGCCGCCGAGGCCGGCACGGCACCTGGACGGTGGTCGGCGACCCGGCGCAGTCCTCGTGGACGGACCCGGACGAGGCGGCGGCTGCGCGGGACGAGGCCCTGGGGTCCCGGCCGCGCCGGCGGTTCACCCTGACGGTGAACTACCGCAACCCGGCGGAGGTCGCGGAGGTCGCGGCCCGGGTGCTGCGGCTGGCGATGCCGGGCATGGAGCCGCCGACGGCGGTCCGCTCCACGGGCCTGGAGCCCCGCTTCACGGCTGCCGGGGCCGATCTGGGCGCGGCGGTGCGCGAGGAGACCCGGCGGCTGCTGGAGCAGGTGGACGGCACGGTCGGCGTGGTCGTGGCCATGGACCGGCGCGCGGAGGCCGCGGGCTGGCTGGCGGACCTGGGGGAGCGGGCGGTGGCGCTCGGCAGCCTCGAGGCGAAGGGCCTGGAGTACGACGCCACGGTGGTCGTCTCCCCGGCGGAGATCGCGGACGAGTCCCCGGCGGGCCTGCGCGTCCTGTACGTGGCCCTGACCCGCGCGACGCAGCAGCTGACGGTGGTCTCGACGGGCCGCGACGAGCCCGACGCGGCGGGCGTCCCCGGCCTGCTGAGGCCGTAGTCGGGCCGAGCTCGCCCCGTACGACCGGATGGCCCGCAGCCAACGGCGTGGTGGGGCGAGGTCAAGCCCCTGGAGGGGGATCGCTTCCGGCGATCCTTTGTTAGCCTGGGTACGGCACCGACTCGATCCAAGCCCCCGGGCCCAACCTTCGTCGCTTAGAGCGACCACTTGCCGCGAGGCGAGCATGGCGGGTCGGTGTCATAGACGTTCACACAGGTCCGCGCTCCTCGGTCACCGAGGGGCGCGGACCTTTTTCGTACGCGGCTACGCTTCCCCGCACCCCGACAATCTCGTATGGTGGAAGTGTCTTTCCGAAATTTGTAGCTGGTTACCTTGTACTGGCTGGTAGGTGGGACGATCGGACAACAGGTCCTGCCGCACCCGGCGTGCAGCGGGACCCTGTGTGTACAGAAGAACCAGGGACAGAACAGAGGAACACGGCCATGGCAACGGCGCCCAGCGTCTCGTACTCGATGACGGTCCGCCTGGAAGTGCCCGCGAGCGGAACCGCGGTCTCCCAGCTCACCACCGCCGTGGAGTCTTCCGGTGGGTCGGTCACCGGCCTCGACGTGACCGCCTCCGGTCACGAGAAGCTCCGCATCGACGTCACCATCGCCGCGACCTCCACCGCGCACGCCGACGAGATCGTCGGCAAGCTCCGGGAGATCGAGGGCGTCAGCCTCGGCAAGGTCTCCGACCGAACCTTCCTGATGCACCTCGGCGGCAAGATCGAGATGGCGTCCAAGCACCCCATCCGCAACCGCGACGACCTCTCGATGATCTACACCCCCGGCGTCGCCCGCGTGTGCATGGCCATCGCCGAGAACCCCGAGGACGCGCGCCGCCTCACCATCAAGCGCAACTCCGTCGCAGTCGTGACGGACGGCTCCGCCGTCCTGGGCCTCGGCAACATCGGCCCCATGGCCGCACTGCCCGTCATGGAGGGCAAGGCGGCCCTCTTCAAGCGCTTCGCCGGCATCGACGCGTGGCCGATCTGCCTGGACACCCAGGACACCGACGAGATCGTCGCCATCGTCAAGGCGATCGCCCCGGGCTTCGCCGGCATCAACCTCGAGGACATCTCCGCGCCGCGCTGCTTCGAGATCGAGGCCCGCCTGCGCGAGGCCCTCGACATCCCCGTCTTCCACGACGACCAGCACGGCACCGCCATCGTCGTCCTCGCCGCCCTCACCAACGCACTTCGCGTGGTGGGCAAGGCAGTTGGCGACGTCAAGGTCGTCATGTCGGGCGCCGGCGCGGCCGGTACGGCCATCCTCAAGCTGCTCCTCGCGGCCGGCGTCAAGAACGTCGTCAGCGCCGACATCCACGGTGTCGTGCACGCGGACCGCCCCGACCTGGTCGACGCGCACGCCGACTCCCCGCTGCGCTGGATCGCCGACAACACCAACCCCGAGGGCTACACGGGCACTCTGAAGGAGGCCGTGGTCGGCGCGGACGTGTTCGTCGGCGTCTCGGCCCCCAACGTGCTGTCCGGCGAGGACGTGGCCGCGATGGCGGAGGGCGCGATCGTGTTCGCGCTCGCGAACCCGGATCCCGAGGTGGACCCGGCCGTCGCCCGCCAGACCGCCGCCGTCGTGGCCACCGGCCGCTCCGACTTCCCGAACCAGATCAACAACGTGCTGGTCTTCCCGGGCGTCTTCCGCGGCCTGCTGGACGCCCAGTCCCGCACGGTGAACACGGACATGATGCTCGCCGCGGCGAGCGCGCTGGCGGACGTCGTCGGCGAGGACGAGCTGAACGCGAACTACATCATCCCGTCGGTCTTCAACGACAAGGTGGCCGGCGCGGTCGCCGGAGCCGTCCGCAAGGCCGCCTCGGCGACCTGACGCACGGTCTGGTCTGCGGGCCCGTCGGCGGGCTCGTCGGCGGTCCGGCCGGCGCCGGGCCCACCGGTGTCCGCCAAGGGGCGTGGGGGCCGCTGTGACGGCCCTCACGGCTTGCCGATCCCGGCGCGTCGCGAGATGCGGGCCCGCCGGGCCGCCTCTAGGGTTGCGGGGATGCCCGCGAGGTCCGCGGTCCGCATCCACCAAGTGCGGACGGAGCGTCACCGCGGCGTGACTGTGGCGCTTTTCGTGTGACCCTGGCGGGTGCCGGATTGGCTTTCCCGCCGCTGGTGGGGGCAGGATGCGTAACCGGGCGAGAGGGTCTGACGTTCAGACCCGGGTCCGGGGACTGTCCGAGGGCCCTGGCAGCATCGGCTTCGATCTCACGCCTCTAAGGCAAGTTGAACACGGGAGTACAACATGAACCGCAGTGAGCTGGTGGCCGCTCTGTCCGAGCGCGCCGAGGTGACCCGCAAGGACGCCGACGCCGTTCTGGCCGCGCTCGCCGAGACCGTCGGCGAGATTGTCGCCAAGGGCGACGAGAAGGTCACCATCCCCGGCTTCCTGACCTTCGAGCGCACCCACCGTGCCGCTCGCACCGCGCGCAACCCGCAGACCGGCGACCCCATCCAGATCCCGGCCGGCTTCAGCGTGAAGGTCTCCGCGGGCTCCAAGCTCAAGGAAGCCGCCAAGGGCAAGTAGTCCGCCCTTGTGCCGGGGGCCGCGCAGGCCCTCGGGACGGCAGCAGTACGCAGAGAACGCCGAAGGGCGGCCACCCGGGTGGGTGGCCGCCCTTCGGCCTGTCCAGGGGCCCTTGCAGGGCCTTGGCGGGCCCTTGCAGGGGCGTTGCCGGCGCCGGTGCGGGGCCGGCGGAGCGAGGTGCGGGCGCCTCCCTCGGGGGGCGCCCGCCTCGAACTCGCCTCGCGAACGCCTCAGACGAGGTCGCCGCCCGGGAGCTCGACCTTGGCTCCCAGCTCCACGAGCTTCTCCATGAAGTTCTCGTAGCCGCGGTTGATGAGGTCGATGCCGTGGACCCGCGAGGTGCCCTCGGCCGCCAGGGCCGCGATCAGGTACGAGAACCCGCCGCGCAGGTCGGGGATGACCAGGTCGGCGCCCTGCAGCTTCGTCGGGCCGGAGACGACCGCCGAGTGCAGGAAGTTGCGCTGGCCGAAGCGGCAGGCGCTGCCGCCCAGGCACTCCCGGTACAGCTGGATGTGTGCACCCATCTGGTTGAGGGCCGAAGTGAATCCCAGCCGGGACTCGTAGACCGTCTCGTGGACGATCGAGAGGCCCGCGGCCTGGGTCAGGGCCACCACCAGCGGCTGCTGCCAGTCGGTCTGGAAACCGGGGTGCACGTCCGTCTCGAGCGCGATCGCCTTGAGCGGGCCGCCCGGGTGCCAGAAGCGGATGCCCTCGTCGTCGATCTCGAACGCGCCGCCGACCCGGCGGTACGTGTTCAGGAACGTCATCATCGAGCGCTGCTGTGCGCCGCGCACGTAGATGTTGCCGCCGGTCGCCAGCGCCGCGGAAGCCCAGGACGCGGCCTCCAGACGGTCCGGGAGCGCCTTGTGGTTGTAGCCGCCGAGGCTGTCCACACCGGTGATCCGGATGGTCCGGTCGGTGTCCATGGAGATGATGGCGCCCATCTTCTGCAGTACGCAGATGAGGTCCTCGATCTCCGGTTCCACCGCGGCGTTGCTGAGCTCGGTGACGCCCTCGGCCAGGACGGCCGTCAGCAGCACCTGTTCGGTCGAGCCGACCGAGGGGTAGGGCAGGCGGATCTTGCAGCCGCGAAGGCGCTGCGGGGCCTCCAGGTACTGGCCGCCCTCGCGCTTCTCGATGGTCGCGCCGAACTGGCGGAGCACGTCGAAGTGGAAGTCGATCGGCCGGCCGCCGATGTCGCAGCCGCCGAGGCCCGGGATGAAGGCGTGGCCGAGGCGGTGCAGCAGCGGGCCGCAGAACAGGATCGGGATGCGCGACGAGCCCGCGTGCGCGTCGATGTCCGCGACGTTCGCGCTCTCGACGTGCGTCGGGTCGAGCACCAGCTCGCCCGGCTCCTCGCCGGGGCGCACGGTCACTCCGTGCAGCTGGAGCAGCCCGCGCACGACCCGGACGTCGCGGATGTCGGGAACGTTGCGGAGCCGACTGGGTCCGCTGCCGAGCAGAGCGGCGACCATGGCCTTGGGCACGAGGTTCTTCGCACCGCGGACACGGATCTCGCCCTCGAGCGGGGTACCGCCATGGACAAGTAGTACGTCGTCTCTGTCTGTGCCGGTCATGAATCTCGCGTTCCGGAGAGGGGCTCCCCCGGCGAGGCCAGAGGAGGGTGGGCAGGGGGCCAGGGAAAAGGGTAAGGGGCACGACCCCCTTGTTCGTAAGGTCGACGCGGCCGTAGGACTGTCATGAATTAGCCACAACACCCTCAGTGCCCGCCCCACAGCGGAGTGTCGCATTCCGCCCGTACCGGCCCCGCGCGCTCCTTCCTGCTGCCGTGCGCCCTGAGCTGCGTGCGATCCGATCCCTTCGCCCGCTCCCCCTGAACGGCGATTGTGCGAGATCATGTCGGCATGACCGAGGTGTCCTCCCTCACAGGGCGGCTGCTCGTGGCCACCCCCGCCCTCGCGGATCCGAACTTCGACCGCGCGGTGGTGCTCCTGCTCGACCACGACGAGCAGGGCTCGCTCGGCGTGGTCCTCAACCGGCCCACCCCCGTGGGCGTCGGCGACATCCTGCTGCCCTGGGCGACGCTGGCCGGCGATCCGGGCGTCGTCTTCCAGGGAGGTCCTGTGGGCCTGGACTCGGCCCTCGGGGTGGCGGTCATCCCGGGCGAGGAGGGGCCACTCGGATGGCGCCGCGTGTACGGGGCGATCGGCCTGGTCGACCTGGAGGCCCCGCCGGAGCTGCTGGCCGCGGCCCTCGGCTCGCTGCGGATCTTCGCCGGCTACTCGGGCTGGGGCCCGGGCCAGCTGGAGACCGAGCTCGGCGACGGCGCCTGGTACGTGGTGGAGTCGGAGCCGGGGGACGTGTCCTTCCCGGACCCGGAAAGGCTGTGGCGCGCGGTGCTGCGACGCCAGCGCAGCGACCTCGCGATGGTCGCCACCTATCCCGACGACCCGTCGCTCAACTGACCCGCGCGGGGGTCGGTACCCTGGCTTTTATGAGCACTCTTGAGCCCGAGCGCGGGACTGGTACGGGGACCCTCGTAGAGCCGACGCCGCAGGTGTCCCACGGCGACGGCGACCACGAGCGCTTCGCCCACTACGTCCAGAAGGACAAGATCATGGCGAGCGCCCTCGACGGGACCCCCGTCGTCGCGCTCTGCGGCAAGGTCTGGGTGCCGGGCCGGGACCCGAAGAAGTACCCGGTCTGCCCCATGTGCAAGGAGATCTACGAGTCGATGGGCCCCGGCGGGGACAAGGACAAGGGCGGCAAGGACAACAAGTAGCCCTCGGGTAGTCCTTCGCCCCTCCCGGCAGGACCAAGGCCCCCGGACGCGCCGGTGCGCGTCCGGGGGCCTTTGCCGTGCCCGGGGGAGAGCTGAGCGGCCTCGGGGCAGTGGGGGCGCATCCCCACGCCGCCCGGCACGCCGGGAGCTCGCACCGATCGACGCGGAAACGCACTCCCACTTCCCCGAGGCCGCTTAGAGTCGGCCGCAGCGCAGGCGCCAGGCGCCATGCGAAACGCGCGTTGCGCATACTGCAACGCCCGGACGGTGGAGGGGCCGAGGCCATGCCCGAGTTGATTCCGGAGCCGCGGTACGCGCGGTTCGCCCGCGACGCCGGCACGTGCGTGCTGGACGATCCGCTGCTCGACGTCGGCCCCGGCGCCGCGGGCACCGCCCGCTGGCTGCGCCGCGAGCTGGGCGCCGCCACCGGCTGGGAGCTGCCGGCGCCGGCGGCGGGGGAGTCGTACGGCGAGCGCGTGGTCATCCGGCTGGTGCTCCGCCCCGAGCTCGCGCGGAGCGTCGGCGCGGAGTCGTACGAGCTGCACGTCACGCAGCGGTGGGTGCTGCTCGAGGGCGCCGACCCGGCGGGCCTCTTCTACGCCGCGCAGACGCTGCGTCAGCTGCTCGGGCCCGAGGCCCACCGGCGCGCGCCGACGGCGCCGGACCGCGAGTGGCGGCTGCCGGTGGGGGGCGTCCAGGACGGACCGCGGTTCGGCTGGCGCGGGATGATGCTCGACGTGGCCCGGCACTTCATGCCGAAGGACGGGGTGCTGCGGTACATCGACCTGCTCGCCGCGCACAAGCTCAACGTGCTGCACCTGCACCTGACGGACGACCAGGGCTGGCGGGTCGAGATCAAGCGCCACCCGCGGCTCACCGAGGTCGGCGCGTGGCGGCCGCGCAGCCGCTGGGGGCACCGGGCCTCGCCGCTGTGGAACGAGACCCCGCACGGCGGCTTCTACACGCAGGACGACGTCCGCGAGATCGTCGCGTACGCCGCCGAGCGGCACGTCCGGGTGGTTCCGGAGATCGACGTGCCCGGGCATTCGCAGGCCGCGATCGCCGCGTACCCGGAGCTGGGGAACACCGACGTCGTGGACACCGCCGCTCTGGAGGTGTGGGACGACTGGGGGATCAACGAGAACGTGCTCGCACCGACCGAGGCCGTACTGCGCTTCTACGAGGGAGTGTTCGAGGAGCTGCTGGAGCTGTTCCCGGCGGACGTCTCGCCGTTCGTGCACGTGGGCGGCGACGAGTGCCCCAAGGAGCAGTGGCGGGCGTCGGCGCTCGCGCAGGAGCGGATCCGGGAGTTGGGGGTGGACGGCGAGGACGGGCTGCAGTCCTGGTTCGTCCGGCACTTCGACGGCTGGCTCGCGGAGCGCGGGCGGCGGCTGATCGGATGGGACGAGATCCTGGAGGGCGGGCTCGCACCGGGGGCCGCGGTGTCCTCGTGGCGCGGGTACGCGGGCGGGATCGCCGCCGCCGAGGCCGGGCACGACGTGGTGATGTGCCCGGAGCAGCAGGTGTACCTGGACCACCGTCAGGCGGGCGGCCCGGACGAGCCGATGCCGATCGGGTACGTGCGCTCGCTGGAGGACGTGTACCGCTTCGAGCCGGTGCCGCCGAAGCTGTCCGCGCAGGCCGCGGCCCGCGTGCTGGGCGCGCAGGCCAACGTGTGGACCGAGGTGATGGAGAACCAGGCCCGGGTCGACTACCAGGTGTTCCCGCGGCTGGCGGCCTTCGCGGAGGTGGTGTGGTCGCGGCTGCCGGAGCCGGCGGAGCGGGACTACGCGGGCTTCGAGGCCCGGATGGACGGTCACTACCGGCGGCTGGACGCGCTGGGCGTCGACTACCGGCCGCCGGGCGGCCCGTTGCCGTGGCAGAGGCGGCCCGGGGTGCTCGGGCGTCCGATCGAAGGGGAGCCCCCGAACGTGTGATGCGGGTGGAGGGCGGGCAGCGGGCGGTGGCCGGAACCTTTCCGCGCCGTTGCGTGCCCTTCCGCGCACCTCCCGTGCCCTCGCACGCCCCTTGCGCGTCGGTCGCGGGGGAATCGCGGGGTCTCGCGGGGTCTCGTGCGGTGTCGCGCGGGGTCTCGCGCGCGGTGTTCTTGAGGCCCTGGGCGGCCGGGGTGGCCGTCGGCGGCTGCGGGTGAGCGCGTGAGGCCTTCCGGACGGTTCGGCACTCTTCGGAATCCTTCGGACTTCTGCGGAACTCTCGAGGCTTCCGGGACGTCCTTCGTCCTTGGGGGCTGTCGGGAACTCTTGCTCGATTTCGGTGTATTCGGCGAATACTTCTGATTCGGCTTATTCGGTGGATACGGGGGAAACCGGACGGCCGGGAGCTCCAGGGGCGCCCGCCGGACCCTCGCGCCGGGTGGTGGGGAAGATGTGCCAGAGTTGCCACGTCCCGGCGGTGAGCACGTACCGTACGGCGGACAGGCGTGAGCGCCGGGACCGGGACATCGGGAAGGGGCAGCTGGGTTGACCACGCACGCACCGCATGCACTGCATTCATCTCAGGGGCCGCAGGCGGCGCAGTCCGTGACGCTGCCGGCCTCGCTCGACGAGGCCGTGGCGGCGCTCGCCGCCATGCCCGCCGCCGTGCCCGTCGCCGGCGGCACCGACCTCATGGCCGCCGTCAACGCCGGGCTGCTGCGGCCCGCCGCCCTGGTGGGCCTGGGCCGGATCAACGAGATCCGCGGCTGGCAGTACCAGGACGGGCACGCCCTGCTCGGCGCCGGGCTCACCCACGCGCGGATGGGACGGCCGGATTTCGCCGCTCTGATCCCCGCGCTGGCCGCGGCCGCACGCGCCGCCGGACCCCCGCAGATCCGCAACGCCGGCACCCTCGGCGGCAACATCGCCACCGCCGCGCCGACGGGCGACGCACTGCCCGTACTGGCCGCGCTGGAGGCGATCCTCGTCATCCACGGCCCGGGCGGCTCGCGCCGGGAGATCCCGGTCTCGCACCTGCTGGCCGGCCGCGAGATGCTGCGGCCCGGCGAGCTGATCGGCTTCGTACGGGTTCCGCTGCTGCACGCGCCGCAGGTCTTCCTGAAGGCCACGGGGCGTACGGGGCCGGGGCGCGCCGTGGCGTCCGTGGGGCTCGTACTGGACCCCGCGCGCCGGGGTGTGCGCTGTGCGATCGGCGCGGTCGCCCCGATGCCGCTGCGGCCGCTGGAGGCCGAGCAGTGGGTGGCCTCGCTGATCGACTGGGACGGGGAGCGGACGCTGGCCCCCGAGGCACTGGAGGCCTTCGGCGAGTACGTCGCGGCCGCCTGCGTGCCCGACCAGGGGGAACCGGTGGCTCCCGGTGTACTGCATCTGCGGCGGACGGTGGCCGTGCTGGCACGGAGGGCCCTGGGGAGGGCGCTGACCTCATGAGTGAGAACGAGAACGTGAGCGGAACGACGGAGGAGGCGGGTCCCGCGGGACCCGCAGGGCCTGCGGACCGGACCGGCGCCGGCTGGGGCTGGGAGCCGGTGCCGCAGGGCGGCGAGTACGACTCCGACGCGACGGCCTTCGTGAAGCTGCCGCAGGACATGCTGGACGCGCTCGGCACCGGTGAGCCGCTCGCGGCGCCCGGGCACGGCTACGTGCCGCCGCCGATGATCGTGCCGCTGGGCTCCGCCAGTGCGGATCCGGCGGCGACGGGGACGTGGGCGATTCCGGTGCAGTGGCCGGAGGCGGGGACGACGCCGCAGGCCGGTACGGGGGCCGGCGGCGCCGGTGCCGTGGGCGCGGCTGCGCCCTCGCCGGTCGGCGGGCCGATCCCGGCCTCGATCCCGATTCCGGCGTCGGTGGCGGCGGCGTTCGCGGATCAGCGGCAGGGGCAGGTTTCTGGCCACGGCCAGGAGCTCGGGCAGGGCCAGGCGCACGGCCACGCCGCCCAGGGCCGGGCCGTGGGCCACGCTCCGGCTTCGGCCGAGGCCGGGCACGATCCCGGTGCGACCGCCGAGTGGCGGTTCCCGGAGGCCGTGCAGGACTCCGAGCCCGTGACCACCGGCCAGTGGACCCTTCCGGAACTCCCCGAGGAGACCGGCGAGTTCCGGCGGAGCGGGCTGGAGGCCGACTGGAGCCAGGCTCCGGCGACCCTGCCGGGCGGCGCTGCGGCCCCCTGGGCGACCCACCCCGACTTCGAGGCCGCGGCAGCCGCGCGTCCGGATGCCGTTGCGGATGCCGCTCAGGGTGCGGTTCCGGATGCGGTTCCGGGGGGTGCGGTTCCGGGTGCCGGGATGAGCTCGGGCGTGCTGCCCGAGGCACGTCCGGACACGATGGACGCGGGCACCTCGGGCGCGGGCCTGCGGCGGCTCGGCGGCCCCGGGGTCGGCGGTCCCGGGCGCGGCCCGAGGGTGCTGGGCGGGCCCGGCGTGGGCACGCTCCCGGAGGGGGAGCCGGTGCATCCGGCTCCGCAGGACATCGAGGCCGCCCACGGCCCGGCGGCGACGCCGGTCACGGCGGAGCGGCCGCATCCGGGGGCGGAGGCCCCCGAGCTGCGGGCGGTGGCGGTGGCCGACGCGGCGGTGGCTTCGGGTGTGGCCGACGCGGCCGAGCGGGAGCGCGAGGTGAGCACCGTCGCGGCGGCGGAGTACGCCCTCGCGGGTGGTCCGGGCGCAGACGGCGTCGGCGGTACCGGCGGCTTCGCGGAGCCCGGGGACACGAACGGGCACGGTTTCACGGCATCCGGCCACGGCGTCGCCGGGGCGGAGCCCGGACCGGCGGGTGAACCCGGTGAGCACGGGTTCACGGCGGAGCCCGGCGGGACGGACGGGCGCGGCTTCGAGCCCGGGCCCGGAGGCGGACTCGGAGTCGGCGAAGCCGCCGGGGTGGTTGCGGAGGCCGGGGCTGCGGGGGGTCCGGGCTCGGGCTCCGGCGGAGCCGGGGCCGGGGATGCGCCGGGTGCGGACACCGCCGACAGCGCCGTGGCAGCGCCGGACGCGGGAACGGCCGGAGGTTTCCCGATCGAGGGGCCGGCGTACGAAGAAGAAGCGACTGCCGGGGCCGTCGCCCATCACGAGCACCCGCTGGCTTCCTACGTCCTGCGCGTCAACGGCGCCGACCGGCCCGTCACCGGTGCATGGATCGGCGAGTCCCTGCTCTACGTGCTGCGCGAGCGCCTCGGCCTCGCCGGCGCCAAGGACGGCTGCTCGCAGGGCGAATGCGGCGCGTGCGCGGTGCAGGTCGACGGCCGGCTCGTCGCCTCCTGCCTGGTCCCGGCCGCGACGGCGGCGAGCAGCGAGGTCCGCACCGTGGAGGGACTCGCCAGTGGCGGGGAACTCTCGGACGTGCAGCAGGCGTTGTGCAGGTCGGGTGCGGTGCAGTGCGGGTTCTGCGTACCCGGCATGGCCATGACCATCCACGACCTGCTGGAGGGCAACCACGCCCCCAGCGAGCTGGAGACCCGGCAGGCCCTGTGCGGGAACCTCTGCCGCTGCTCCGGTTACAAGGGCGTCATCGAGGCCGTCCGCGAGGTCGTCGCGGAGCGCGAGGCGACGGCTGCGGGCGACGCGCCCGCAGCGTCATCCGGCAACGGGGCCGCGAGCGGGTCCGTCAAGGGGTCCGGGCTCGGGAGCGGCGCCGGGAACGGCCCGGAGGCGCGCATCCCGCACCAGGCGCCGCCCGGCGAGGGCGGGATCCACCACCACGGAGGCATGGCGTGAGCGGGCACGACGCGGCCACGGCAACGGCGACGGTAACGGTCTCCACGAGCGCTTCGGCGGCCGCGCCGCCCGAGACGGGCGAGCAGGAGGTACCGCGCGGAATCGGCGCTTCCGTACCGGCCGCCGACACGCGCGCCAAGAGCGAGGGCACCTTCCCGTACGCCGCCGACCTGTGGGCCGAGGGCCTGCTCTGGGCCGCCGTGCTGCGCTCCCCGCACGCCCACGCCCGCATCCTCTCCGTCGACACCTCCGCGGCCGCCGCCATGCCCGGCGTGCGCGCCGTCGTCACCCACGCCGACGTCCCCGGCGCGACCACGCACGGCCGCCGGATCGCCGACCGGCCCGTCTTCGCGCACGACGTCGTGCGCCACCACGGCGAGCCCATCGCCGCCGTCGCCGCCGACCACCCGGACACCGCGCGCCTCGCGGCCGCCGCGATCGCCGTCGAGTACGAGCTGCTCGACGCGGTCACCGACCCCGAGCAGTCCTTCGGGGCCCCCGCCCTGCACCCCGACGGCAACCTGATCCGGCACATCCCGCTCCGCTACGGCGACCCGGAAGCCACCGGCGAGGTCGTCGTCGAGGGCCTGTACCGGATCGGCCGCCAGGACCCCGCGCCCATCGGCGCCGAGGCCGGGCTGGCCGTGCCGCGGCCCGACGGGGGCGTGGAGATCTACACGGCCTCCACCGACCCGCACCTGGACCGCGACCTGGCGGCGGCGTGCTTCGGCCTCGAACCGGACCGGGTGCGCGTCGTCGTCACGGGCGTCCCGGGCGCCACCGCCGACCGCGAGGACGCGGCCTTCCAACTTCCCCTGGGCCTGCTGGCCCTGCGTACCGGCCACCCGGTCAAGCTGGCCGCCACCCGCGAGGAGTCCTTCCTCGGCCACACCCACCGCCACCCGACGCTGCTGCGCTACCGCCACCACGCGGACGCGGAGGGGCGCCTGGTCAAGGTCGAGGCCCAGATCCTGATGGACGCGGGCGCGTACGCGGACTCGTCCTCCGAATCGCTGGCCGCGGCGGTGGCCTTCGCGTGCGGCCCGTACGTCGTCCCGCACGCCTTCGTGGAAGGCTGGGCGGTCCGCACGAACAACCCCCCCTCCGGCCACGTCCGGGGCGAGGGAGCGATGCAGGTCTGCGCCGCGTACGAGGGCCAGATGGACAAGCTCGCGGCCGCGCTCGGCATCGACGGCGCGGAGCTGCGCCTGCGCAACGTCCTCGCGACGGGCGACCTCCTCCCCACGGGCCAGACGGTGACGTGCCCGGCCCCCGTGGCCGAACTCTTGCGTGCGGTACGCGACTTCGAGCTCCCCTCCCTCCCGAAGGACACCCCCGAGGAGGACTGGCTGCTGCCAGGCGGCCCGGAGGGCGCGGGCGAGCCGGGCGCGGTGCGGCGCGGGGTCGGGTACGGCGTGGGCATGGTCCACATGCTCGGCGCGGAGGGAACGGACGAGGTCTCGACGGCGACGGTCAAGGTCGTCAACGGATCGGCGACGGTCATCTGCGCGGCGGTGGACACCGGCCAGGGCTTCTCGACCCTCGCGCGCCAGATCGTCCAGGAGACGCTGGGCGTGGACGAGGTCGTGACGGCCCCGGTCGACACCGACCAGCCGCCGGCGGGCCCGGCGGCGCACGGCCGCCACACGTGGGTGAGCGGCGGCGCGGTGGAACGGGCGGCCAAAATGGTCCGCACCCAACTCCTCCAGCCGATGGCCCACAAGCTGGGCATGTCGACGGAACTCCTCCAGATCCAGGACGGCCGGATCACGTCGTACGACGGCGCGTTCTCGATGTCGGTCGCGGAAGCCATGGCGGGCAAGGAACTCTGGGCCACGGCCCAGTGCCGCCCCCACCCGACGGAGCCCCTGGACGGCGACGGTCAGGGCGACGCCTTCGTGGGCCTGGCCTTCTGCGCGATCCGCGCGGTGGTGGACGTGGACATCGAGCTGGGCTCGGTACGGGTGGTGGAGCTGGCGGTGGCCCAGGACGTGGGCCGCATCCTCAACCCCCGCCAGCTGGAGGCCCGTATCGAAGCGGGCGTCACGCAGGGCGTGGGCGCGGCGCTGACGGAGAACCTCCGCTCGGCCTCGGGCCTGATCCGCCACCCCGACCTGACGGGCTATGCGCTGCCGACGTCGCTGGACGCCCCGGTGGTCCGCATCGTCAAACTGGTCGAAGAGCGGGACGTGGTGGCCCCGTTCGGGGCGAAGGCGGCCAGCGCGATCCCCGTGGTGACGACCCCGGCGGCGGTGGCCTCGGCGGTACGGTCGGCCACGGGCCGCCCGGTCAACAGGCTCCCGATCCGCCCCTCGGCGGCGGTCGCGGCGCCCAACTCGTGACCGTGTGACCCCCATTGCACGTGCAACCCCGAGCTTGGGACTGTCGGAACCGGTCGCTAGAGTGATCGGTAAGACGTAGTACGCGCGCGTGCGAACGGGTGCGAACGGGGACGGGAAGCGGCGGAAACGCTGCAACCACGGGGATTTCGGGGAGTCGGGGAGGCCATCGTGGCAGAGGAAAGCGGGCTGGGGCTGTTCGGGGCGGGAGCCGCGACGAGCATGGCGGACGCGATCAGGGCGCAGGCTGCCTCGCAGGCGAAAGCGGCAGCGCTGAAGGTCGAATACGACACGCTGTCGGGGTACCAGACCATGGTGAAGGACCTGCTGGACGACCTCACCGGCTCGAATGCGGACCACAAGAAGCTGGCGAACGACACCCTGCCGGCGGGCAAGCTCGGCAGCGGCTTCCCGGAGGCGGACGCCCTCTTCAAGTCGTACGGCACGGTCATCACGGAGCTGCAGAAGCTCTCGAAGGGCCTGGCGGAGCAGATCGAGGCCCTGGGCATCGCAATCCTGACGGCGGGCAAGGGCTTTGCCGGGGTGGACGATGACACGCAGCGACGCATGGTGGCCATCGCCAAGCAGGCCGAGGCACAGTACGTGCCGGAGCGCGACCCGTATCTGGAGGAGCAGCGCAAGCTGGCGGCCTCGAAGCCCGCGGCAGGGGGTACCAACTGATGGCAACGAATTTTGAGGGCTACTCGCACCAGAAGCTGCGCGAGATGAGGGCCTCGCTGGACCCGACTGCGGTCAAGGACCGTGCCGACCGCCTGCAGAAGGCGTCCGAGGACATCGCGAAGATCGCGGAGAAGCTCAAGAACCACCGTGTCACTGGCTGGGAGGGCGAAGCGGCCACGGCCTTCCAGGAGTGGGTGGGCCGGGCCGGCAATGCGACGCTCCGGCTGAGCGAGTACAGCGCGACGGGCGCCAAGTGGATGGGTGACACCGTCCAGAAGATGATCGAGGCGCGGGACATGCCCGCCTACGACACGAAGTCCGCCGAGAACCTGGAAGCGGCGCGCAAGGCGCACAACGACCCGGACGCGCAGCAGATCGCCCAGCAGGAGCAGAGCAAGCTCAACGCGGACCACCGTGAGTCCATCAGGTTGATGAACAACCTGGCGCAGTCTTACGAGCTGTCGTACGGCGAGATGAACAAGGCGGAGATCCCGACGTTTCCGCCGCCGCCGGCGGATTTCGTGCCGCAAGACGTGGCTGCTGATACGGACAGGGCCCGGCCGACAGGCAGTTCCGGATCGGGGAGTCACACGACATACACGTCGCCTACCACTGGCGACGGCCGCTCTGATGACGATCCAGGCTGGGTACCGGGGCATCAGCCGAAGGCAGACGCCACCCCGCCCCAGACGACAGGGCCGACGCACGTGCCCGGAATCCCGGACCACAACGTGGACGTGGACCTCGACCACGTCGGCACCCTGCCTCCGCCCACGACGACCTTGCCCCCGACGGGCACACCGGTCCCCAACCTCCCCGTGGGCCCCGGACCCGGCCCCGTCGCCCCCATCCCGCCCCTGGGTCTCCCGCCGATCACCGGCAAGGCGATCCCCGGACTCGGTCTTGGCCCCGGTCCGCTGCCGAACCTCGGTCCGGGCGGTAACGGCCTCAGCAAGGTCAACCCGATCTCCGGGCTGCCTCCGCGGGATTCCGGCATCATGGGGGGCCGCCAGGTGCAGACCAGCGGCCCCAACGCGGGCATCCCGCGAGGCACGGTGATCGGCAACGAAGGTACGCAGACCGGCCGCGGCATGATGGGCGGTCCCCACGGTGGCGGTGCCCATGGCAGCGGAGTGAGCGGTTCCCCTGTGGGACGTCGGCTGGCCTCGGAGCCGGGCGGCGTCGTGGGCGGCCGCCCGGGTGTGGCCGGCGGACGTGCGGCCACCGGCGGCCAGCCGTTCACCCAGGGCGGCTCGGGTCTCGTACGCAACGGCGGCGGTGCCATGGGCCACGCGGGTACGCACGCTCCGGGCAAGCGACGTGAGGACCAGGACGGCGAACGCCCCGACTACCTGGTCGAGGACGAAGAGACCTGGCAGGGCAACCATCGTGTTGCTCCGCCGGTGATCGACTGAGCAGAACGGACGTTGTACGAGATGCACATGCGCAAGGCGACCGCGGCCCTGGTGGGCCTGCTGCTGGCCGGGGTCGCCGCGACCCCGGCCCATGCGGAGACCATTCGCTCGCAGCAATGGCATCTCGACACCATGAAAGCCGATGACATCTGGAAGATCAGCAACGGGAAGGGCGTCACCGTTGCGGTGATCGATACCGGTGTCAACCACATCCCGGAACTTGAAGGGCAGGTGCTCCCCGGCAAAGATTTCCTTCCGGGCGGTAGCGGCGGTGATGAACGTACGGACACCAGCAGTCACGGCACCACCATGGCGGCAATCATTGCCGCAACCGGAAAGCATCCGAGTGGTGATGGCGCTTTCGGCCTTGCACCCGGCGCCAAGATCCTTCCGATCCGTGTGCCCAACATGCTGGACGGGTTGAGTACCCCGTCCTGGGTTTCGGCCATCCGGTACGCGGCTGATTCAGATGCCAAGATCATAAACATCTCCTTGGCGATTTCCGGCACGCCGAAGGACGACGAAGCCCGTCGTGAAGCGGTGAAGTATGCGCTTTCCAAGGGGAAGCTGATCTTTGCTGGCGCCGGCAACAACGGGGATACGCTCAACGAGATCAAATATCCCGCTGCAACCCCGGGAGTGGTAGCCGTCGGCGCGGTGGACGCCAAGGGGGAACCGACCAAGGAATCGCAGCACGGCCCGCAGCTCGACATGGCGGCCCTCGGCATCGACATCGTCACGGCGTGCGCAGGCAAGACCGGTCTCTGCACGAGCCACGGCACGAGTGACGCGACCGCCCTCGCCTCCGCATCCGCCGCCCTGCTCTGGTCCGCGCACCCCGACTGGACCAACAACCAGGTCCTCCGGGTCCTCCTGAACACCGCCGGCAAGCCGACTGACGGTGCTCCGCGCAACGACTACATCGGCTATGGCATCGTCCGGCCCCGGATTGCCGTGCCCACGCCCGGTGACCCCGGCCCGGCGGACGTCTTCCCGCTCCCCGACCTGGCGGCGGCGGACGGGAAGAACTCGCCGGCCCCGTCAGCTGACGGCAAGAAGCCCGAGTCCAACGCACCCCAGGCAGAGGCCAAGAAGGACGGCGGCAGCAGCCTCCTCTGGATCGGGCTCGGCCTGGGAGCCTGCGTCCTCATCGGGGGAGCCGTCACGGCGGTCGTAGTCCGGCGCAGGAACGCCTGACGGGGCCAGATGCAGCGGCGCGGGGCGGCCTCGGCCTCGGTGGGTCTCCTGCCGGCCGGGGTCGCCGCGACCCCGGCCGCCCATGCCGAGACGGTTCGGCTTCAGCAGCGGCATCTCGTCCCGAGGGCGTGATCGACACCGGCGTCGGCCGGATCTCCGAGCTCGAGGGCCAGTCGGTCCAGGGCAGGGACTTCCCCCACGGGTACGACGGCGACGAGCGCGCCGACACGACGATCACGACACCGGTATCGCTGCCCTGAGCGCGTACACCGTCAAGCGGCAGCCCGGCCCCAGGCGCCGAAATCCACATGCCTCCGCATCACCGCAGGCGGCGAAGCCCGCGCCTCCGTCAGCCGATCACCGGGGCGATCCGCCAGGCTGGGCCCAGAGCGAGGAACTCGACGGCGCCGTCCGGCACGTCGCCCTACGCAAGGGCCAACTCATCTTCCCCCGCGGCCGTAGGCGGCGAGAGGGCCCACGCCCCCAGCCCTGCTCCGGTCCGCGCGCCCCGGCTGCGGAGCCATACGCCCGCCCACCGCGCTGCCCGCCCCGGCGACCCCCGTTCGGCGGATGCCTTCCCGCGCCCCGACGCAGCGGCGGCAGCCTCCACCTGCCCCGGGCCGCCGCAGACCGGCCACCACATCCGCCCCCCACGTACAGAACCAGACGGACACCCGCAGACTCCTTCCCCGGGCCCTGCCCGGGATGGGAGCCTGCCTGCTCAGCCGGAGCCGTAACCACAAGCACAGTTCAACGTGTTAGACGCTGATGTGACACAAGGAGAAAAGCACGCGATGTCGTTCGACGAGGAATGGTCCACCGCGCGCGCCACCGCCGCGGCCAACGTCTCGATGCGGATCAACCACGTCCCCACCGACCCCGGCGGTGGCGGGACCGGCAGCGGCGATCTCGAGATCAACCAGGACCACATCGGCGGCATCGGGACCGAGGCCTACAAGCTGCACTCCCGGCTCCTGACCGACGGCAAGCACGCCGCAGCATCCTCGGCCGAGGCGGCCGGTGCCCTCTCCAAGGAGAGTTTCTCCAGCGGCGCCGCTCTGGCCAAGGCCAACACCGCATGGGAGAGCCAGGTGAAGACCCTGGTGGCCGCCTGCGCGAACGTCTCCAACGGACTCAACTACTCGCTCTCCTCCCATGCCAAGGACGAGCAGCAGCTCCAAGCCGACTTCACGGCCTCCGCCATCGACAAGTACCTCAAGTAGGCCCACGATGCTGACGTACGAGAACGTGCTCAACGCACCCGTCGACAAGCTCCAGACGGCCGTCACCGACTGGAAGGCGATGGCCGACAAGCTCGACGAACTGGCCGAGTCGGCCCGCAACGGGATGAAGGCCAAGTCGGACAAGGCCCAGTGGAGCGGTGTCACCGCCGGTGTGGCGCGGGGGTTCGTCGACAAGACGGCCAAGGAGTTCGAGGACGCGGCCAAGGAGGCCAAGGGCGTCCACAAGGCCCTGACCGAGGGGCTCGCCGCCTTCAAGTCCTCCAAGGAGCAACTGAAGAAGATCGCGGCGGAGGAGGCACCGGCAGCCGGCTTCCAGGTGGATGCGGGCGGGCGGGTTTCCGCCACCCCGCTCGCCACCGAGGCGGAGCGGAACGCGGCGCGTCACGATCCCGACTACCAGCAGTCGATCCGGGAGAACCGCGGGCTGTGGCAGAAGAAGATCGACGACATCGTCGACCACTGCGACGACGTCGACCAGTCGCTGGCCCGCCTGCTCGCCGCCAACGTCACCGACGGCCACGACTTCAGCGGGCCCAAGTACGCCGGCCTCGACGCCGAGCAGGCCGGCCATGCCGCAGACCTGGCCAAGAAGGGCCGGGCCCTGACGCACGCCGAGCTCGTCGAGCTCAACGAACTGCTGGCGGACAACGCCAAGGTCCCGGAGTTCTCCAAGGACTTCTACGAGGCGCTCGGCCCCAAGGGCGCGCTCCAGTTCTTCGGGTACATGTCCACGGACACGTACGACTACGCGAAGCTCGACGAGCAGCGGCTCAAGGACGTCCAGGAGCTCCAGAAGAACCTGGGACTGAACCTCGCCACGGCCACCAGCTCCAAGAGCGAGCCCCACCTCCCCGACAGCTTCGCGCAGGACCTGCGCAGGCTGGGTACCGAGCACATCCCGCTCGCGAAGTACGACCAGCATCCGCCGTACGGGTACCAGCTGCTCGGCGGCATCATGCGGTACGGGAACTACGACCCCAAGTTCCTGGTCCCGATCGCCGAGCACGCCACGCAGATCCATGCCAAGGATCCGGATTTCTTCAACCAGACCCGGCAGCTGAACGGCTACGGCAAGAACCTCTTCAACCCCTCCGGGACCAACGGTGCCGGCTACGACCCGGTGGTCAGCTTCCTGGAGGCGCTGGGGCACAGCCCGGAGGCATCGGCCCAGTTCTTCGACCCTGAACGGCCCCCGCACGCGTACAACCAGGACGGCACGGAAAAGCCGGGCCCCGCAGACCTGGGCAAGGGCGCTGACAAGAAGCCGATCAAGAACTACCTCGACTTCTTCGGCAACGCGAAGTACGACTTCACGATCGACATGGAAGGCACGAACCCCGACGACCTGAAGAAGGTCCAGCAGTACATGCCGGACGCCCTGGGCCACGCCCTGGAGGCAGCAACCCTGGGCCACGCCTGGGACGACCCGTCGCCCAAGCTCGAACGTGACGAGGTCTCCTCCCGGATCATGCAAGAGGTCGTCTCCAAGTACGGAGGGGATGCGGCACTGCTGAAGAACCAGGAGTCGATGGCGGACAGCCTCGGGCGCATGGGCGCCGGCTACATCGATGACTTGAACCACTCGCTGAACGAAAACGGCTCCAAGAGCGTCTTCGCGCAGGTCGCCGGGGGCCATGCGGAGTTCGATCAGGAGGCGGCCCGTAAATTCCTCAGCACCTTGGGCCAGCATCCCGAGTCCTGGCTCACGATGTCGCGGGCGGAGTCGATCTTCCAGGCCTCCGTGCTGGAGAGCCAGGTGGGTGCGGATGGAAAGCTCAACCAGAGCGGCCTGATGGAGGCGGCCCGAACCGGCGGGGAGTTCCAGGGGATTCTGGATGAGTCTCGGGGCAAGCAGATCGATGCCGACGCGGACAAGTGGCTCAAGGACTACGACCGTGCTCTGGAGAAGCGTTCGGGGTGGATCGAGTTCGGCGCCACGGCAGGTATCGCGGCGGGCGTCGCCTTTTTGCCGGCCACTGCCCTAGCGGCTGGTGCGGCCGCCGTGATCGTGCCGCTGGCCGTCGACACCGGAAGCGGAGTGCTGGAGCAGGCCGCAGGTGGGCTCATCAGCGATTGGTCGGACGCGGAGTCGGAACACAAGAAGGACAAGATCGAAGGCAAGGCGCATGACGACAAGGCGACCGTGTACCAAGAAGGTGAGCGTCATTCCCGACAGCCCGTGGACCGCTTCCTCGAACGGCACCCGGTCGGCGAGGACGACCCGTTGGACGAGGTCCTGAGGCAGTCATCGATGACCGGATACAACACCGGCTGGGGCCTTGAGAGGCATACGGGCAATGAGCCCCAGGCCAAGAAGCCGGGCGAGTGAGCGGGCGGCGCACAGCTTTGGGTCGGGGTACGGTTCGCCGGAACCGTGCCGCCCTGGGAACGGTGATGGCGGTCGCTCTCTTCGCGGGGTGCAGCGGCGAGAAGCAGGAGGACGGGCAACCGGTCCGGATGACCGCAGCCGGAGTGTGCGGCGACGTCCTCCTCAATGCCGGGGCCGCGCGTGCGGTCGAGCTGCTCACCGGAGCCTCGGAATTCGATCCGCCGCGCAAGAGCGCCCACGAAAGTGTGGCAGCAGTGGCCGACAGCCTCTCCGGTGGCTACGCCGCTATCGGTGCATCGCGGGGCGGGAGGGTCTGCGAGGCAGTGCCGTTCGACACGACGAACAGGCGGCGCGTGTCGGTGTCGTTCGAGATCCAGCCCGAATCGCAGCGGACGGGAGAGGGCAGCGAGCTCGGCAACGGCTACTACTGGGAGTACGAACTGGGCCGGAGTGCGCTGGTCCTGTCCGACCAGGCTCTCCTCTTTTTCGATTGCGCCAGCCCTCGCCTCGCAGGACCCGATACCGCCGTACCGGTCAAGGTGGGCGTGAGCGTCGCCTCCGGCTCCAAGGGGGATGATCCGTCGTTGCGGGAAGCCAACCTTGCCGTCGCCCACTCCGCTGCTCTGGCGATGAGCAGGAAGCTGGGGTGCAAGGACAACGGCGGGCTCCCGGGCACGTTGGTCGTCAAACAGAAGATCGCCAAGACCAAGCCGTGAAGAAGGCCGCTCAGGCGGGGCTGAGCGGCCTTCCCGGGAAGCCGTGACCGGAATCGAACCGGCGTAACTCGCTTTGCAGGCGAGTCCCTCAACCACTCGGGCACACGGCTGTGGGGTGGTTACGGGTATGACCGTATGGGGGGCTGCGGGGGGTGGGAAGAGGGACGTGGGGGCTGCAATGCGACTGCCATGCTGCGTTCATGGGCCGCAGGGGGCCTAGGTCCCGCGGACTAGTGGGAATCCGCCGAATTGACAGGGGCGCAACCCGGGCACGCGCCTTACTCTGGGGCGATGAGTGCCCTTGAACCCCGCGTGCCACAGCGCGATGCGTCGCCGGTCCCGCCCCAGCCCCAGGGCGGGATCCTCGGGCCCGCGTACCGGACGCTCAGTATCGGGATCATCTCCGTCATCTTCCTGATCGCCTTCGAGGCGACCGCCGTGGGGACGGCCATGCCCGTCGCCGCGCGGGAGCTGGAGGGGATCGGGCTGTACGCCTTCGCGTTCTCCGCCTACTTCACCACCAGCCTCTTCGGCATGGTGCTGGCCGGGCAGTGGTCCGACCGGCAGGGGCCGCTGCGGCCGCTGACCGTCGGGATCGGGGCCTTCGCCGCCGGGCTGGTGTTCGCGGGGACCGCCGGGGACATGTGGGTGTTCGTCCTCGGGCGGGCCGTGCAGGGGTTCGGCGGGGGGCTCGTCATCGTCGCCCTGTACGTCGTGGTGAGCCGTGCGTACGAGGAACGGCTGCGGCCCGCGATCATGGCCGCCTTCGCCGCGAGCTGGGTGGTGCCGTCGATCGTCGGGCCGCTGGCCGCGGGCACCGTGACCGAGCACCTCGGCTGGCGCTGGGTGTTCCTCGGCATACCGGTGCTGGTCGTCGTCCCGCTGGTGGTGGCGTTGCCGGCGATACGGCGGACCGCGTCCGGGCCGGTGGATCCGGATGCGCCGCCCGCCGCCCTCGACCGGCGACGCATCCGGCTGGCGCTCGGGATCTCCGTCGGGGCGGGGCTGTTGCAGTACGCCGCCCAGGACCTTCGGTGGCTGTCACTGCTTCCGGCCGCGGCCGGTACGGCGCTGCTGGTGCCCGCCGTACGGGGGCTGCTGCCGCGCGGGACCTACTTGGCGCGGCGGGGGCTGCCGTCGGTGGTGCTGCTGCGCGGGGTGGCCGCGGGGTCGTTCATCGCGGCGGAGAGCTTCGTGCCGCTGATGCTGGTCACCCAGCGGGGGCTGAGCCCGACGCTGGCCGGGTTCTCGCTGGCGGCCGGCGGGGTGACCTGGGCGGGCGGCTCGTGGCTGCAGTCGAAGGGGCGGATGGCGCCGTACCGGGAACGGCTGATGGTCGGCGGGATGGTGCTCGTGGCGTTCGCCATCGCCACGGCCCCGGCCGTGCTGATCGAGTCCGTGCCCGTGTGGACCCTGGCCGCCGCATGGGCGGTGGGGTGCCTGGGGATGGGGCTGGTGATCGGCTCGACGAGCGTGCTGCTGCTGAAGCTTTCGGCGCCGGAGGAGGCGGGGGCCAATTCCGCTGCGCTGCAGATCTCGGACGCGCTGGCCAATGTGGTGCTGCTGGCGGCGGGGGGCGCGGCGTTCGCCGCGCTGGGCGGGGGAGCGGTGGGGGCGGCGCATGCCGTGGCCGCTGAGGGGGCGGGCTCGCACCCCGCCGCGTTCCTGGTCGTGTTCCTGCCGATGGCCGCGGTGGCGTTGGCGGGGGCCTGGGTGGCGACCCGGCTGGACGCCGATGAGCCGGTGGCTGCGCGGGTGTAGGCGGGCTGCGCCGCGGGCTGCCGGGGGGCTCTGCCCCCAGACCCCCCGCGCCTCACACGCCGGCGGGGCTGGGTTCGGCCCGGCGGGCCGGACTGGGCCGAGGCCTGGGTGGCGACCCGGCCGGGTTCGGCGGGGCCCAAAAGAGGGTGAGGAGGGGGGCGTCAGTGCGTAGGCTGCGGGCGTGGAGAAGCTGATCATCCGACTTGAGGACGCCGACCGGGCCGGGCTTGCCGATCTTGCCGATGCGAGTGGGCGGAGCCCCGAGGAAGTGGTGCAGGAGGCCGTGCGCCAGTACCTGCTGCAGGAGCGCACCCGGGTCGGGAGCGAGGCCGCGCGCTTGGCGCAGCGGCATCAAGTGCTGCTGAAGCGGCTCAGCCGGTGACCGGGATCGGGAACGGGACCAGGACTGGGAACGCGACCGGGATCGGGACCGAGACCGGGACCGGCGTGCGGTACCTGACCCTCGCCGAGGTGCTGGACGTGGCCCGGTTCGCCTGTCTCGCCAACGAGCAGAGCGTCGAGCTGCGCGCGCCCGGGCTGCTGGAGTCCGCCGTGCACCGGCCGCGGGCCCGGATGTTCGGTACGCCGGCCTACGAGGACCCGTACGAGCAGGCCGCCGCGCTGCTGCACGGGATCGCGATCAACCACCCCCTCGTCGACGGGAACAAGCGAACGGCCTGGCTCGCCGCCGCGACCTTCCTGGCCGTGAACGGCATCGACCTCGCCGACGTCGACCAAGAGGCCGCGTACGACCTGGTCATCGATGTCGCGGCCGGCGACGAGGCCGATGTGGCCCGTATCGCCGAGCGGTTGCGCCGGATGTGACGCTCACCGCACCCGCCGAGGTCACGGGCCTGTCCCTCCCCGAGGGACCGGCCCGCCCCGGTAAGGTGGCCCGGTTGTCCTACGTACGACCGCCGCCACCGCCGCCGCCGAGAGCCCGAACCGGAGACCGTGACTACTACCGCCTCCCACCACCTCTCACCCGCCTTCCCCGGCCGTGCCCCCTGGGGTACCGCCAGCAAGCTGCGTGCCTGGCAGCAGGGTGCGCTCGACCGGTACGTCCAGACCCAGCCCCGAGACTTCCTCGCGGTCGCGACGCCCGGCGCAGGCAAGACGACCTTCGCGCTGACGCTCGCGTCCTGGCTGCTGCACCACCACGTCGTGCAGCAGGTGACCGTCGTCGCGCCGACCGAGCACCTGAAGAAGCAGTGGGCCGAGGCCGCCGCCCGGATAGGCATCCGGCTGGACCCGGAATACTCCGCCGGACCGCTCAGCAAGGACTACCACGGGGTCGCCGTCACGTACGCGGGCGTGGGCGTGCGGCCGATGCTGCACCGCAACCGCTGCGAGCAGCGCAAGACCCTCGTCATCCTCGACGAGATCCACCACGCCGGTGACTCGAAGTCCTGGGGCGAGGCCTGCCTCGAGGCCTTCGACCCGGCGACCCGGCGCCTCGCGCTGACCGGTACGCCCTTCCGGTCCGACACCAACCCCATCCCCTTCGTCACCTACGAGGAAGGGAACGACGGGATCCGGCGGTCTTCCGCCGATTACACCTACGGGTACGGCAACGCCCTGGGTGACGGCGTGGTGCGCCCCGTGATCTTCCTGTCCTACAGCGGCAACATGCGCTGGCGCACCAAGGCCGGCGACGAGATCGCCGCCCGCCTCGGCGAGCCGATGACCAAGGACGCCATCTCGCAGGCCTGGCGCACCGCGCTGGACCCGCGCGGCGACTGGATGCCGAACGTGCTGCGCGCCGCCGACCAGCGGCTGACCGAGGTCAGGAAGGGCATCCCGGACGCGGGCGGGCTCGTCATCGCCTCCGACCAGGACTCGGCGCGCGCGTACGCCAAGCTGATCCGCGAGATCACCGGGACGAAGGCCACCCTGGTGCTCTCCGACGACACCGGCGCCTCGAAGAACATCGACACCTTCAGCGGAAACGACGACCGCTGGATGGTCGCGGTCCGGATGGTGTCCGAGGGCGTCGACGTACCGCGCCTCGCGGTCGGGGTGTACGCCACGACGATCTCGACGCCGCTGTTCTTCGCGCAGGCCGTCGGGCGTTTCGTGCGCTCGAGGCGGCGCGGCGAGACGGCTTCCGTGTTCCTGCCGACCATTCCTTATCTTCTGGGCTTCGCGAACGAGATGGAGGTCGAACGCGACCACGTCCTCGACAAGCCGAAGAAGAAGGGCGAGGACGACCCGTACGCCGAGTCCGAGAAGGAGATGGACGAGGCGAACCGGCAGGAGGACGAGGACACCGGCGAGGACGAGCAGATGTCCTTCGAGGCACTGGAGTCCGACGCCGTCTTCGACCGGGTGCTGTACGACGGCGCCGAGTTCGGCATGCAGGCGCACCCGGGCAGCGAGGAGGAGCAGGACTACCTCGGCATCCCGGGACTGCTGGAGCCGGACCAGGTGCAGATGCTGCTGCAGAAGCGGCAGTCGCGGCAGATCGCGCACAGCCGCCGCAAGCCGGACGCGGAGGCGGACCTGCTGGAGCTGCCGGCCGACCGGCGGCCGGTGGTCTCGCACAAGGAGCTGCTGGAGCTGCGGAAGTCGCTGAACACGATGGTGGGCGCGTACGTCCACCAGAGCGGCAAACCGCACGGGGTGATCCACACCGAGCTGCGGCGGGTGTGCGGCGGGCCGCCGAGCGCGGAGGCGACGGCGGGGCAGCTGCGGGAGCGGATCAAGAAGGTGCAGGAGTGGGCCACGCGGATGCGGTGAGTCCGCCCGGCGTCCCCTGCTCCGGTCCTGCCCGTCCGGCCTCCCGTCCGTCCCCCCGCCGTCCTCGCGTCGTTCTGCTCTTCCGTCACCGTTTCTACGGACTGTGACGCGGGGTCCGTGCGGAGATTCGTACGGGCCCCGGTCACGTTCCGTGTCCGTCCGCGGGTCCGCACACGGCGCTGCGGGGGTCCCGGACGCGGGAGCGGCGTCGGGGGATCGCACAGGCACCGCCGGCGGGCCGAGGTCACGAACAGGCTCCGCGGGCGCTCCTGAACCGGCACAAAGGGGCAGTTGGCGCCCGGATTCTGGACGAGGCCTTCCGCTGAGCGGACCCGCTCGCTACTGTCCCCGCATCGAACGCCCCGTGGCAGCGCCGCCGCGGGAGCGCAGCCGGTGCCATGGCCGCTACCGGCGGCCTCTCCGTGCGTCGCCGTGGGACCGGCGTCGTTCCATCCCGAGAGTCACCGCCGCTCACCGAGAGAGGGAGAGGCGTCGTGACCGCGGAAACCTCCCAGACTCTGGACCGAGGACTCAGAGTCCTCAAACTGCTCGCCGACACCGACCACGGTCTGACCGTCACCGAGCTCTCCAACCGACTCGGTGTGAACCGCACCGTGGTCTACCGCCTGCTGGCCACCCTCGAGCAGCACGCCCTCGTCCGCCGCGACCTCGGCGGCCGGGCCCGCGTCGGGCTCGGCGTGCTGCGGCTCGGGCGGCAGGTGCATCCGCTCGTGCGCGAGGCGGCCCTGCCGGCGCTGAGGTCCCTCGCCGAGGACATAGGCGCCACCGCGCACCTGACCCTCGTGGACGGCACCGAGGCGCTCGCCGTGGCCGTCGTCGAGCCGACCTGGACCGACTACCACGTGGCCTACCGGCCGGGCTTCCGCCACCCGCTGGACCGCGGGGCAGCCGGGCGGGCCATTCTGGCGGCCCGTCAGGGCACGCTCACCGAGCCCGGCTACACGCTCACTCACGGGGAGCTCGAAGCGGGCGCCAGCGGCGCGGCGGCGCCCCTCGTGGGCATCACGGGACTGGAGGGAAGCGTGGGCGTCGTGATGCTGGCCGACGCCGTGCCCGAGCGGGTCGGCCCGCGCGTCGTGGACGCGGCCCGCGAGGTCGCCGACGCCCTGCGCTGACGCCCTGCGCCGAGGCGCGCTGACGCCCTGCGCCGAGGCGCGCCGACGCCCTGCGCCGGAGCGCGCCGACGCCCTGCGCCGAGGGGCGGCGGGATGGCGGGGCGTGGGAGCGTCGGGAGCGCCCGATAGATTGGTCGGGTGCTCTCTCGCCTCACACGTCTGCCGCGTCCCACCGCCCTGGCCGTCTGCGCCGTGCCCGTGCTCGGGCTGTTCGCCGCCGCGGCCTTCGCACCGCTGCCCTTCGTGATCGCCCAGCCGGGGCTCACGGCCGACGTGCTGGGCGCCCGCGACGGCAAGCCCGTGATCACCGTGACGGGCGCCCCGACCCGGCAGACCACGGGCCAGCTCCGGATGACCACCATCCAGGCCACCGGTCCCTCCACCACCGTGACCCTGCCCGAGCTCGTCGACGACTGGTTCGACAGCAGCCGGGCGGTCATGCCCAAGGAGGCGGTCTACCCCTCCGGCGGAAGCGACGAGGAGATCGAGGAGCACAACCTGGAGCAAATGGCCACGTCGCAGTCGACGGCCACCCAGGCCGCCCTCGGCTACCTCCACAAGGACCCGAAGGACGTGAAGGTCCAGCTCAACCTCGCCGACGTGGGCGGACCGAGCGCCGGCCTCCTCTTCTCCCTCGGCATCGTCGACAAGCTCGACGGCGACGGCAGCGGCGGCGATCTCACCGGCGGCCGCACGATCGCCGGTACGGGCACCATCAGCGCGGACGGCAAGGTCGGCGCCGTCGGCGGCGTGGCCCTGAAGACCCAGGCCGCGCAGCGCGACGGGGCGAGCGTGTTCCTCGTACCGGAGGCCGAGTGCGCCGACGCGCAGTCCGAACTCCCCGAGGGGCTCCGGCTGGTCCCCGTCGGTTCGCTGACGGACGCCGTGCAGTCGCTGCGCGCGCTCACCCGGGGAGAGCCGGTTCCGTCCTGCTGAGCTCCGCCGGGCCGGCCGGGTCCCCGCCGGCCTCCGGCAGGCGCTCCATCGTGCGCCAGGCCGGGAAGACCAGCGGTGCGAGCGTGGTCAGCAGGTACGCGCCGCCGAACAGCAGCAGGGCCGGCGTCGCCCCGAACCCGTCGACGAGCAGGCCCGCCGCGAGCCCGCCCAGCGGCATGGTCAGCTCGCAGCCCGCCGTGGTCACGCCCGAGACGCGGCTGCGCAGCTCGTCCGGGATCCGCTCGTAGAGCACGGTGGTCAGGATCGGGTTCAGCATGCCCGCGCCGAGCCCGGACAGCGCCATCGTCACCGTGAGCGGCAGCGGCGTGTCGCTGAAGGCGGCCACCGCGTACCGGGGTGCACCGCACAGCAGGAAGGCCGTTGCGAACACGGTCCTGCGGGAGAACCGCTCGCCCCACGCCCCGTAGAGCAGGGCGCCCAGCAGCGCGAAACCGCCGAAGAGGGAGACGAGCAGGCCTACCGCGGTGGCGCCGCCGAGGGACTCGCGGCCGTGCACGGGCAGCAGGACCGCGGACCAGCCCTGGTCCAGGCCGTTGGTCATCATCACCATCACGGTGATGCCGGCCAGCAGCCGGGAGCGGGTGAGGAAGGTCCAGCCCTCGGCCAGTTCGGCCCGGTAGCCGGCGAAGGAGATCTTCCCGGAGGCGCGCTGCGGCTCGGCGGCCGGGACCCCGCGCACGAAGGCGGTGACCAGCAGCGCCGACACGGCGAAGGTGGCCGCGTCCAGCAGCAGGGCGGGCTCGGCGCCGAAGACCGCGATCAGTACGCCGGCCAGCGCGGCCCCGATCATCCGCGCTCCGCGGGAGACCGCGTCGTACAGGCTCGCCGCGCGGGTCACGGTGGTGCCGGCGTGCTCGGCGAGGTCCGGCAGCAGGACGCCGCGGGCGGTCAGGCCGGGGGTGTGGACGAGGCCCCCGACGGCCATCAGCGCGCACAGCATCCAGAACTCCAGCGCGCCCGCGTAGTGCAGCAGCGGGATCGCGCCGACCGAGACGGCGCAGACGAGGTCGGAGGCCGCCGAGACCCGGCGGCGGCCGATCCGGTCGATGACGGGGCCGCCGACCAGCGCGGCGACGACGACGGGCAGGGTGGCGCAGAAGGCGACGATCCCGGCCCGGCCGGCGCTGCCCGTGGTCTGGAGCACGAACCACGGGACGCCGATCAGGGTGATGGAACTCCCGGCTATGGAGATGGTGTTGGCGGCCAGGACGGCCGCGAAGGGGCGTCGGCTCATGCGGCGCGCGGGGCGTGGGCGGCATGCGGACCGTTCAGGGCGTCTGCGATCCGGGCGTGGATGTGCGCGGGCCGCATCAGCCGGATCCCGGCGCTCACGAGGGCCTCGCCCAGCCGGTCGCGCAGGGCGGGGGCGGCCGGGGCGGCGTCACGGGCGAGGTGCCAGGCGGCGGCCTCGGCGGCGAGTTCGGCGGTACGGCCGGCGTGCGTCTCGGCGTGGATTTCGGCAGGCGTGAAGGCGTGCACGGCAGGACTCCTTCTCGGGAAGGGGAGGACAGCGGGGCGGGTGCGGTTACTCGCCGGTCCGCGGGATGACGTGCGAGTGGAGGCGGACCGTCTTCGCGCCCTCCGACGGCGGCAGGTCGCGGTAGCTGTTGATCACGTCGTGCACCTTGTGGATCAGCTCGAGGGTCTGCTCGGGCGTCAGGCGCAGGGTGAAGTCGCTGATCTCCGAGGCGCGCCGCCAGTCCTGGGGCCAGTTGTGGGCCGTACCGATCCAGGTGCTCACCTCCTGCGTGTGCATCGTCGCGATCTCGTGCAGGAAGAGGTCCGCCGCACCGCGGGTGGCCGGGTCCTCGGCGTAGATCAGCTTCTCGTCGAACTGGGTGCCGTCGTGGACGGCCCGCCACCAGCGTTCGCGGCCCTTGCCGTGCTCCGGCGCGTCCTCGACGAACCCGTGCGCGGCGAGCTGGCGCAGGTGGTAGCTGGTGGAACCGCTGGACTCCCCGAGCCGCTCCGCCAGTTGCGAGGCCGTGGCCGGGCCTTCGAGGCGCAGCGTGGCCAGCATGCGGATGCGCAGCGGGTGGGCGAGGCCGCGCAGGGAGCGGGCGTCGAGCGTACGGACCTTGGGTTCGTCGGCGTTCGGTTCTTCGGCGTTCGGCTCTACGGGCATGCCTCAACCGTAAGGTTGCAAAGGGTTCTATGCAAGGGTTTCTTTGCAACGTCTTCTTTGGAACCTCTGAGAACCGCCCGGACGGCTCAGCCCTCGTGCGCCGCCTGCTCCACCAGGGGGATGACCCGCAGCGGCACCGGGTTCTCCATGACGATCGCCGTCGAGGCCCGCACGATCCCCTCGAACCCGACGACCCGGTCGATCACCCGCTGCAGATCGGCGTTGGACCGGGCCACGAGCCGGCACAGCATGTCCCCGTGCCCGGTCGTGGTGTGCAGCTCCAGCACCTCCGGCACCCCGTTCAAGTGCGCCCTTACGTCGGCCCCTTGGCCCTGCTTGATCTCCAGCGTCGCGAACGCGGTCACCGGGTACCCGAGGGCCGCCGGGTCCACCTGCGGCCCGAAGCCGCGGATGACCCCGTTCGACTGGAGCCGGTCGAGCCGGGCCTGCACGGTGCCGCGCGCCACGCCGAGCCGGCGCGAGGCCTCCAGGACCCCGATCCGGGGCTCGCGGGCGAGCAGGACGATGAGCCGGCCGTCGAGTTCGTCGATTCCCATGGCTTGCCTCCGGCCGCTCCGCGGGTGGTCATACTGCACAGATCTCTCAGCCATACTCCGTCTCAGCTGGTCAGTCTGTACAGCCAAACAGGAAACTATTGCGCAGCTTGTGGATCGGCGGGACTCTGCGCTCATGACTGAGACCCTCGAGACCACCCCGCACACCGCGCGTGAGGCAGACCCCTTCCCGGTGAAGGGCATGGACGCGGTCGTCTTCGCCGTAGGCAACGCCAAGCAGGCCGCGCACTACTACTCCACCGCCTTCGGCATGAAGCTCGTCGCCTACTCCGGACCGGAGAACGGCGTCCGCGAGACGGCCAGCTACGTCCTGACCAACGGCTCCGCGCGCTTCGTCCTCACCTCGGTGATCAAGCCGACGACGGACCACGGCCGTTTCCTCGCCGAGCACGTCGCCGAGCACGGCGACGGTGTCATCGACCTCGCGATCGAGGTCCCGGACGCGCGGGCGGCGTACGCGTACGCCGTCGAGCAGGGCGCGCGCGGCCTGGACGAGCCGTACGAGATGAAGGACGAGCACGGCACGGTCGTGCTGGCCGCCATCGCCACGTACGGGCAGACCCGCCACACGCTCGTCGAGCGCGTCGACTACACCGGGCCGTACCTGCCGGGTTACGTCGCCGTCGAGCCGATGGTGGCGGCGCCGGCCAAGCGGACCTTCCAGGCCATCGACCACTGCGTGGGCAACGTCGAGCTCGGCCGGATGAACGAGTGGGTCGCGTTCTACAACAAGGTCATGGGCTTCACGAACATGAAGGAGTTCGTGGGCGACGACATCGCGACCGAGTACTCGGCGCTGATGTCGAAGGTGGTCGCGGACGGGACGAAGAAGGTCAAGTTCCCGATCAACGAGCCGGCGATCGCGAAGAAGAAGTCGCAGATCGACGAGTACCTGGAGTTCTACGGCGGCCCCGGCGTCCAGCACATCGCGCTGGCCTCGAACGACATCGTCGCGACGGTGCGGACGATGCGTGCGGCGGGCGTCCAGTTCCTGTCGGTCCCGGACTCGTACTACGACACGCTCGGCGAGTGGGTCGGTGACACGCGGGTGCCGATCGACGAGCTGCGCGAGCTGAAGATCCTGGCCGACCGGGACGAGGACGGCTACCTGCTGCAGATCTTCACCAAGCCGGTGCAGGACCGCCCGACGGTGTTCTTCGAGATCATCGAGCGGCACGGGTCGATGGGCTTCGGCAAGGGCAACTTCAAGGCGCTGTTCGAGGCGATCGAGCGGGAGCAGGAGAAGCGGGGCAACCTGTAGGTCGCGGGTCCCGGGCCCCTGGCGTCGCCTGTCGGCGCCGGGGGCTCTGCCGTTGCCTCCGGCGGTGTCGGGTTCCGGGTTCGGGTGCGGCGCCGTTGCCGGGGGCTCCGCCCCCGAACCCCGGCGCCTCGAACGCCGGCGGGGCCGGGTGTGGCGGGGCCGGGTTCACGTGCGGCTCAGTTGCGGGGGCTCCGCCCCCGGGCCCCCGCGCCTCGAACGCGGCGGGCTGGAACGGGCGGGCCGCTGCCGGGGCGAGCCTCAGGCCTTCGCGGGGCTGGGTTTGGCCGTTTTGGGGGAGGGGCTCGGCTTCGGCTTCGGTTTTGCCGCCGGGGTCGGGGGCTTCGGCTTCGCCGCCTTGGGGAGGTCCGGGGCCACCCACGGCTTGGTCGGCTGCATGTTCTCCGGGCCGCCCGGCGGCGGCTGGCCGATCGAAGCGAGGGCCTCCTTCGCCAGGGGGACCCGGGCGGGGGAGAACCGCGGGTTCGTCCGCAGCGCCTCCTCCAGGTGGCGCCGGGCCCCCGCGTCGTCGCCCAGACCCCGCTCGATCATCCCCCGGTGGTACGCGAAGTCCGCGCTCCGCGCCCCCCGCTCCGTCGACTTCTTCGCGTACTCCAGCGCCCCCGCGTCGTCGCCCGTCTTGTGCAGCGCCCACGCCAGCGCATCCGCCACGTGCATGTTCTTGTGCCGCGACCACTCCTCCGTCAGCCGCCGCACGGCCACCGCCGGATCCCCGTGGTCCGCCTCGAACAGGCCGAGGACCACCGCGTCGTTCACCCCCTCCGCCGCGCCCCGCGCAGCCGCCGCGCGCAGCATCTCGTACGGGGCCTTCGCCTCGTCCCCGCGCCCCAGCGCATCCAGCAGCTCGCCCAGCTCCAGCGCCAGCCGCGGCACCTGCGCCCGGCCCAGCGCCATCCGGTAGTCCCGGACCGCCTCCCCGCCCCGGCCCAGCCCGGCCAGTGCCCTGGCCCGGCCGCCCAGCGCCTCGGCCTGCGCCGGGTCCGCCCGCAGCGCGCCCTCGTACTGGCGCAGCGCCTCCTTCGCGTCCCCCCGCTCCCAGGCCAGCTCCCCGAGCCGGAACAACACGTACGCCTTCTCCGCCGGCGCCTTCGCCGCACCCCCCGCGTGCTCCATCGCCATCGTGGCGTCCTCGCGCCAGCCGCGGTCCCGGTACACCTGCGAGGCCCGCATGAACGCCGCCAGCCCCGGCCGCAGGTCCACCAGCCGCTCCATCGACCGCTCGGCGGCCTTGTAGTCGCCGAGGCCCGTGTACGCGTCCACCAGCACCGGGTACGCCGTCCACCGCTTCGGTGCCTGCGCCCGTACGAGCTCGCCCCACTTCTTCCCGGTTCCGAAGTCGCCCCGGGCGTTGGCCAGCGTGCCCATGCCCGTCATCGCGTCGAAGTTGCCCTTCTCGGCCGGGCGGATCTCCAGGGACCGCTTCAGCGCCTTCTCCGCCTTCGGGTACCAGCCGGGCTCCGCCGTCCGGCGCGCCTGTTCCAGGTACGCCGCCCCGAGCACCGCCCAGGACGCGTCGTCCTTGTCGTGCCCCGCGACCCATTTCTCCCGGTCCGCGACCAACGCCGTCAGGTCCACCGCCGCCGCCGGCGCACCCATGCCGACCGCCGAGGCGGCCCGCTCGGTGGGCCCCGGCGGGCGCGCGTCGTCACCCTGGCGGGCCGGCCGGATCAGCAGGGCCCCGGCGATCAGGACCACCGCGACCGCGGCCGCCACGAGGGTCTTGCGGCCGGTGAAGGTCACGGGTGGCGCGGGCTGCTGCGCTTCCTCGTCGATTCGGTCGATACGGTCCATGGGGTCACTGTGCGTCAATATGATGAGTTAGCCGAGGTGTCCGAAGCCCGTCGCGGCCGTGTTCACACCGATGGCCCCCGGTGTCACGCTGGGCTCATGGATGTCATGGACGACGATCTCTCCGTACGTCTGCGCGCGAGCCTCCTGGAGGGGCTCCCCGCCGAGGCCCTTCTCACCGATCCCGAGGTGACCGCCTCCTACGCCACCGACATGGCCAACTTCTGCGCCGCCGGCACCCCGGCCGCCGTGGTCCTGCCCCGCACCGTCGAACAGGTGCAGCACGTGCTGCGCACCGCCACCGCGCTACGGGTCCCCGTCGTCCCGCAGGGCGCCCGCACGGGTCTGTCGGGCGCCGCCAACGCCTCCGACGGCTGCATCCTGCTCTCCCTCGTCAAGATGGACCGGATCCTCGAGATCAACACCGTCGACCGCATCGCCGTCGTCGAACCCGGCGTCGTGAACGCGGTGCTCTCACGGGCCGTCGCCGCCCAGGGCCTGTACTACCCGCCCGACCCCTCCAGCTGGGAGCAGTGCACGATCGGCGGCAACATCGGCACCGCGTCCGGCGGCCTGTGCTGCGTCAAGTACGGGGTCACCGCCGAGTACGTGCTCGGCCTCGACGTGGTCCTCGCCGACGGGCGGCTCCTGCGTACCGGCCGGCGCACCGCCAAGGGCGTCGCCGGGTACGACCTCACCCGGCTCTTCGTCGGCTCCGAGGGCAGCCTCGGCGTCGTCGTCCAGGCCGTTCTCGCCCTGCGCCCTGCGCCGCCCCGGCAGCTCGCGCTGGCCGCCGAGTTCCCCTCGGCCGCGGCCGCCTGCGCGGCCGTCTGCGCCGTCATGGAGGCCGGCCTCACGCCCTCGCTGCTGGAACTGATGGACCGTACGACCGTCCGCGCCGTCAACGCCCTCGGCAACATGGGCCTGCCGGACGCCACCGAGGCCCTGCTCCTCGCCGCCTTCGACACCCCGCACGCCCCCGACGACCTCGCGGCCGTGGGGAAGCTGTGCACGGCCGCCGGAGCCACCGCCGTCGTCCCCGCCGAGGACGAGGCCGAGTCCGAACTGCTGCTCCAGGCCCGCCGGATGTCGCTGACCGCGCTGGACACCCTGCGCCCGGCGACGATGATCGACGACGTCTGCGTGCCGCGCTCGCGGCTCGCCGAGATGCTCGACGGCACGGCCGCCATCGCCCGCACGTACGACCTGCTCATCGGGGTCTGCGCGCACGCCGGCGACGGCAACACCCACCCGGTGGTCTGCTTCGACCCGGCCGACGAGGACGAGACGCGCCGGGCCCGCGAGTCCTTCGACGAGATCATGGCGCTGGGACTGGCCCTCGGCGGGACCATCACCGGCGAGCACGGGGTCGGGGTCCTGAAGAAGGAGTGGCTCGCGAGGGAACTGGGACCGGTGGGGCTGGAGATGCAGCGCGCGGTCAAGCAGGCCTTCGACCCGCTCGGCCTGCTCAACCCCGGCAAGCTCTTCTGACCGTACGCCGGGTCCGGGTATGGAACGTACGAGCCCGAGGTGGCGGATCCGCATCACAGGTCGCCGTCCGCCGACTCGTCCGACGGCCACGGATCCCGCATCCACAGGTCGTCGGCCGGGGTCGGCGCGAGCAGCTCCGCCAGCGCGTCGTCCAGGCCCAGCCGCTCGGCCTCCGTGCCGGGCGGGACCACGCGCAGCGTGCGCTCCAGCCACGCCGACACCGAGCCGGCCGGGGCCTCCAGCAGGGCGTCGCCGTCGGGGGAGGTCAGGGCCATGCAGAGGACGGCCTTGTCGTCGACCTTCGTGGGCCAGATCCGGACGTCTCCGTGGCCGCACGGACGGAAGACCCCCTCGACCAGCAGCTCGCGGGCGAAGGTCCAGTTGACCGGGGCGCTGGAGCCGGTGTGGAAGGTGACGTGCACGGCGAACGGGTCGTCCGTCAGGTAGACCAGCCGGGCGGGGACGGCGACGCTGCGCTCGGGGGACAGGACCAGCTTGAGTTCCAGCTCGCGCTCGATGACGGGGTGGTGCATGGCGGCCTCACTTCGGGATCTCCGGTTCGTGTCGCGGGGCCGGTTCGCGCCCCACACCCGGAGAGAGCGCCGATGTGCCCGGGTATGACGCGACTTCGCGCACCGAATCGGGGATTGGCCTGATCCCGTCGGATGGCTGAAAGCAGCCGTAGGAACAGCCGTTCGCCCTAAGGGCCACCCCCCCCACTGCGATGGTGTGCTGCGCCCGATCCTGTCGCCGTGCGCAGATTCTGGGATCGGGTGCGTGCCTTTTTCCCGTGCCCGTCGTTGGTCGTATGACCGCACAGCGTGGTGCCGGAAGGGGGGCGGTCATGAGCCGGAGGCTGCCGCTCACCGGCCGAGCACTGGAACGCGGATGACGTGGATGCGATCGCCTCCGGCGAGGAGGCCGCGGGCCGCAGGCTTCCGTCGACCGTATGGACGGCGCTGCGCCGCCCGGGCCGGACCACCGCCCCGCCCGGGCGTGACGGGTGCGGCCGGCAGGGCGACCGAGGCCGCCGCGCATGGCGCCGTATCGCCGCACGCGGCCCCACCCACCGGACCGAGACCCTCATCCCCGTGCCATACACCACGTCCGGCACGGGATCACGCATCTGATCAAAGACGCTTGGAATCTCCCGTTACAGGACCTGTCGGGGCACGGTTCTTGGCTATGGTCCTCCCCTTCCACAAGCCTCAAGCCACGATCGGAGTTGGGGACATTGACGGCCTCCCCTGGTGACGGCGAGCACGCGGCCCGCGAGGGCTACTACCCCGATCCGTCCATCCCCGGGTTCGTCCGGTACTGGAACGGCCTCAACTGGGTTCCGGGTACGAGCCGCCCTGCCGCGCGGTCCGACGAGACGGGCCCGGTGTTCCTGGACGAGACCGGCGTGACCGAGGCGCTGCCCGAACCGGGGCCCGAACCCGTCGCCGGGCCCGCCGTACCGGCTCCCGCGCCCGCCTGGCAGGCCGACCCGCTGCACCAGGCCGGCTTCGGCGGGCCCCGCGACCACCGGGTGTCCTGGGGCAACCCGCCGCCGCCCGAGCCCGACGCGGGGCACGCGCCCGCCCCTTCGTCGGGGGTCTCGCTGGGCCGCGGGCCGCGCCCGGAGCCGCTGGACGCCGCCGAACGGCCCGAGCGCGGGCCGGGGGTGTCCTTCGCCCGTACGCCGTCCGCTGCCGCGGCGGCGACCGCGGAGCGGTTCCCCGAGCAGGCCTCGGCGGCCCGGGGCTCCGCCGAGGGCGTGGGGATCCTGTCCGCGCGCTCCCCGGCCGCCCAGGCGCCGGCCCCGGCTCCCGCTCCTGCCCCGGCCCCGGCTCCCGTCGAGCCCGCGTGGCCCGCCGCCCCCGGCGGCAGCGCCGGACCGTCCGGGCTCACCTCCTCATGGCCGCAGACCCCGGTACGCCGCGACCCGGCACCGCGGCGCGACCCGGTGGCGGCCCGGCCCGAGCCCGAGGCCCCGGCGGCCTGGGACCCGGCTGCCCGGCCCGAGCCGGAGGCCCCGATGCACCGCGACGCGGTGGCGCGCCCCGAGCCCGTGACGCCGGTACGGCGCGACCCGGCTGCCGCTTCGCCGGCCCGGTCCGCGCAGGCGTCGTCGTCGCCGGCCGCGCAGTCCCCGGCGGCCCGCCGCCCCGCGTCCGGGCCCCGGCCGGCCGCAGGGTCCGCCGCGGATGGCGCCCCTGCCCCCCGCCGGGCGGCCACCCCCGCCGAGGCGGATCGCGGCCTCGAAGCCGCGGCGGCACCGGCTCCGGCGGCCGGCCGTACGGCCTCCCGGCCCACCGAGCGGGCCGTCTTCGAGCGGATGGCGGAGCGGGCCGTCCGCCCCGCCGGTCTGGTGCGCCGGGCCCTGGCCCGCGCGCTGGACACCCTCGTACTCGGCGCGGTCGCGGCGGGGGCCGCCCGGCCCCTCCTTCCCGCGGCCGCCGCCCACCTCGAGGCCAAGGTCGACGCCGCGAAGGGCAGCGGCCGGACCACCACCGTGTGGCTGTTCGACACCACCATCGCCGGATACGCGGGCCTCGTCCTGGGCGCCGTACTGCTCTTCGGGGTGTTCTACGAGGCGCTGCCCACCGCCCGCTGGGGCCGCACCCCGGGCAAGAAGCTCCTCGGGGTCCGGGTGCTGTCCGCCGCCACGCTCCGCCCGCCCACCTTCGGCGCGGCGCTGCGCCGCTGGCTGGTGTACGCGTTCCTCGGGCTCCCCGGCAGCCTCTGGTGCCTGGTGGACCGGCCCCGCCGCCGGGGCTGGCACGACCGGGCGGCCGGCACGTACGTGGCCCGCTGAGGCCCGGCCAGGGGCCGCCCGGGGGCCGCTTCCCCCGAACGGACGCCGTCCCGTTGCGGGGTTCGCGGAGCCGGGTTCGACTCGGGCCATGAGTACCGATCAGCCGCCGCCGGGCCAGCCGCCCGAGGACGACCCGTTCCTCAAGAAGCCCCAGGAACCGACGCCTCCGTCGGGCGGTTCGCCGTACGGCCCGCCGCCGGGAGGCCCGACCCCGCCCCCGGGTGGCACCCCACCGCCGCCGGGAGGCCCGGGCGGCGGCGCCGGCGGCGGCGGATACCCGCCCCCGCCGCCCCCGTACGGCGGCCCGGGCGACCCGTACGGCGGTGGCTACGGCATGCCCGATCCGCTCGCGGGAATGCCCCCGCTGGCCGACTTCGGCAGGCGGCTCGGGGCCCGCATCATCGACGTGATCATCGTGCTCATCCCGCTGTTCCTCATCCAGCTGGCGTTCGGCACCAACCGCTACGTGGTCGAGACGAACAAGGGTGAGGACGTCAGCGAGGTCTTCACCAAGTCGTACAGCGGCAGCGGGCTGGCCATGACGCTGATCTCGATCGTCCTGTTCGTCGGCTACGACTGGTGGTTCGCCCAGAAGGACGGCAGGACCATCGGCAAGAAGGCGCTGGGGCTGCGCGTCGCGATGCTCAACGACGGCAGCGTCCCGCAGTCCGGCGCGGCCCTCGGGCGGGCCGCCATGCTCTGGCTGCCCGCGCTCCTGTGCTGCCCCTGCCTGTGGCAGATCGTGCTGATCGTCTCGATCCTCGTGGACAAACCGTACAAGCAGGGCCTGCACGACAAGGTGGGCAAGACCGTGGTGGTGAGGGCGTAGCGACGAGGAGGACCGGCGTACGGCTGGGCGGCCTACGGCTCAGTGGTGCACCGGCTGTTCGACGGCGGCCGCCCGGGGCTCAGTCACCCGGGCGGCCGCCGCGTCCGCGGGGGCCGCGGGGGCCGGTCCGGGAGTGATTTCGGCAACACCGGGGGGAACGGCAGGGGTACGGGCGGGGGCTCCGGCGGGGGCGGCGTGCCGGCCGCGGCGGCGGGGGCTCGCGGCGGTGAGCGCGACGAGCAGTCCGAGGGCCAGTGCGACGGTGGTGATGACGGCGATCCCGCGTCCCGTGCTCGTTTCCGAGAGCAGGAGCATGGCGATCGTCGACACGACTACGGTGGCGGACCCGTAGAACAGCTGGGCGGCAGTCGGACGCGGCATGGCGATATCCGTCCTCAAGGCGGGGAGGGGGAGTCTGCTCAACTAGGTCGCGCGTCAAGCGACTCTACGTCGGGGGATTCCCGAGCGGAACCGCCAGTAAGCGTGACCTAACCCACGGTGCCCGGGGCATGGGGGGCGCACGGGTTCACCCACCCGTCCCACAGTGTGGTCAGGACGCGCCCTTCGTCCTATATGGCAGAGGAACGTCCGCATACCGGAACTCCCTGACCGCATAGTGCAGTTGTAAGGAAGAAGTCAAGGTCTGTCTTTTCTTTAGACTCTCCGGTCAAATGTCGTCACTTGAGACGCGCGCCGCGCGGAACCCCCCGCTCCTATGGAGACGTTCCGACCTGTGTCGCGGCCGCGGGAGGGGAACGACATCAAGTGACCAGCAATTCCAGCCGTCGACGAGCGCTGCGTACCGCAGCCATCGGTGTGACCCTGGCCGCGACTGCGGCTTCGGGCGCCTTCCTCGTCACAGCCCAGGCCTCCGAGGCGCCGTCGACCGCGCCCGCCTCGGACCGCCAGGACCCGACCGCGCCCGCGAAGGAGGCGGTCCAGCACAACCTGAAGGGTCCGTTCAGCGACCAGCAGGCCCAGGCGCGGGAAGCCGCCCTGGAGCAGGTGCTGTCGGGTAAGAAGACCGTCGAGCAGCGCGGCGCCTCCAAGGTCGTCAAGCTCGACGACAGCAAGTACGTCGAGCTCGGCCGCGAGAAGACCGACAAGATCTTCACGATCCTCGTCGAGTTCGGTGACCAGGTCGACAACACCACCATGTTCGACCCGGACGGTGCGGACGGCCCGAAGCCGGCCGTCCCGAAGTACGGGGGCAACCCCGGTCCGGCGCGCAACCAGATCGCCCAGCCGGACCGCGCCACGAACAACAGCACCGCCTGGCGCAAGGACTTCAGCCGCGAGTACTTCCAGGACCTGTACTTCGGTACCGGCAAGGGCAAGAACTCGCTGAAGACCTACTACGAGAAGACCTCCTCGGGCCGTTACTCGGTCGAGGGCGAGGTCGCCGACTGGGTCAAGATCCCGTACAACGAGGCCCGTTACGGCTCGAACTACTGCGGTCAGACCAACTGCGCCAACGTCTGGGACACCGTCCGCGACGGTGTCAACGCGTGGGTCGACGCCCAGAAGAAGGCCGGCAAGACCGACGCCGAGATCAAGGCCACGCTGGCGCAGTACGACCAGTGGGACCGCAACGACTTCGACGGCGACGGCAACTTCAACGAGCCCGACGGCTACATCGACCACTTCCAGATCGTCCACGCGGGCGAGGACGAGTCGGCCGGCGGCGGTGTCCAGGGCACCAACGCGCTGTGGGCGCACCGCTGGTACGCCTACGGCACCGACGCGGGCAAGACCGGCCCGGCGAACAACAAGGCCGGCGGCACCCAGATCGGCAGCACCGGCATCTGGGTCGGCGACTACACGATGCAGCCGGAGAACGGCGGCCTCGGCGTCTTCGCGCACGAGTACGGCCACGACCTCGGTCTGCCGGACCTCTACGACACCTCCGGTGGCGGCGAGAACTCGGTCGGCTTCTGGTCCCTGATGTCCGCCGGCTCCTGGCTCGGCAACGGCAAGGACTCCATAGGCGACCTCCCGGGCGACATGACCGCCTGGGACAAGCTCCAGCTGGGCTGGCTGAACTACGACACGGCCAAGGCCGCGACGAAGTCCACCCACAAGCTGGGCGTCTCGGAGTACAACACCAAGGACAAGCAGGCGCTGGTCGTCGAGCTGCCGAAGAAGCAGGTCAAGACCGACATCGTCGCTCCCGCCGAGGGCTCCTCGCAGTGGTGGAGCAACATGGGCGACGACCTCAAGAACACCCTGTCGCGCTCGGTCGACCTGACCGGCAAGTCCTCCGCCGCACTGTCCCTCAAGGGCTGGTGGGACATCGAGAAGGACTACGACTACCTCTACACCGAGGTGTCCACCGACGGCGGCGCCGCCTGGACCGTCCTGAACGGCACGGCCAACGGCAAGGCCATCCCGGCCGACGCCGCGGGCAACGCCGGTCTGACCGACGTCTCCGGCGGCTGGCAGGACCTGAAGTTCCCGCTCGACGCCTACGCCGGCAAGAAGATCGACGTCCGGTTCCGCTACGCCACGGACGGCGGCGCGGGCGGCAAGGGCTTCACCGGTGACGCCTTCACCATCACCGCGGACGGCCAGAACCTGTTCACCGACGGCGCCGAGAACGGCGACAACGGCTGGACCGGCAAGGGCTTCTCGCGCATCGGCGCCGGCTTCACCAAGGAGTACCCGCAGTACTACCTCGCGGAGAACCGCCGCTACGTCTCGTACGACTCCACCCTCAAGGTGGGCCCGTACAACTTCGGCTGGGCCAACTCCAAGCCGGGCTGGGTCGAGCACTACCCGTACCAGGACGGCCTGCTGATCTGGCTGTGGGACAAGTCCCAGAAGGACAACAACACCAGCCAGCACCCGGGCCAGGGTCTGATCCTCCCGATCGACGCCAACGCCAAGCCGATGAAGTGGGCGGACGGCACCCTGCTGCGGAACAAGATCCAGCCGTACGACGCGACGTTCAGCGCGTACTCGACGGACGCGTTCACCCTGCACAAGAACGGTGAGTCGCTGTTCCTGAAGCCGAAGCCCGCGAACCTGGTCTTCGACGACCACAAGGGCAAGTACTACTACGACGAGAACCCGACCGGTTCGGTGAAGGTCGCTGACACCAACACCAAGATCAAGATCGCGAAGGAGACCTACGACGGCCTCCAGATGACGATCGAGGTCGGGCCCGCCGCCAAGTAATTCGGTAAATCCGCAGGTCAAAGCATGATCGGCCGTCGCCCTCTAGCGGGCGGCGGCCGATCGCGTTTAGATGCGGGTGCGAGTTTTCTTATTGACGGGGGAGCTGAAGATCATGCCCGGTGGAGGTTTCGTCAGACTGCCAGGCGGCAGCGTGGTGGTCGCGCTCACGCTGCCGAGGCCGTGCGGCGAGGGCGGAAACGTCCGTGTGCTGGTGCACGCCGCGAACCGGGCCCGCGCCCTGACCAGGCTGCGGAACCTCGGGATGCGGGCGGTGTACCTGCGCGGCAACGCGCAGCCGCCGACCCCGGACGAGGTCACGGCCGTCCTGCACCACCCGGACGGGCTGCTGTGGCGCGGCGCCCCGGACCGGGCCCAGGAGCTCTGGCACCCCATCCGCGCCCTGCTGGGCCACTAGGGAGACGACCCGGCCGCCGCCCGGCCCGGCCCGCCCCGCCCGTCACGGGCTCTGGCGGGGGCTCTCGCCGACGAGCCCGACCCCGACCGACCGGAGCTCCTCGACCGCGCGCGCGGCGGTGTGGGGGGCCACGGCGGCCGTCAGGTCCAGCAGCACGCGGGTGGTGAAACCGGCGCGGGCCGCGTCCAGGGCCGTCGCGCGCACGCAGTGGTCCGTGGCGATCCCGACGACGTCGACCTCGGTGACCTGCCGGTCGTGCAGCCACCGGGCGAGCGGGGTGCCGTTCTCGTCGGCGCCCTCGAACCCGCTGTACGCGGCCTCGTACGCCCCCTTGTCGAACACGGCGGCGACGGCCCCGGAGGCGACCGCGGGCGCGAAGTTCGGGTGGAACCCGACGCCCTCGGTTCCGGCGACGCAGTGCACCGGCCAGGAGGTCTCGAAGTCCGGCTCGGCCGGGGGGTGCGCGAAGTGCGCCCCGGGGTCGACGTGGTGGTCGCGGGTGGCGACGACGTGCCGGTAGCCGGCCGTGGCCTGGCCGATCAGCTCGGTGATCGCGGCGGCGACGTCGGCCCCTCCGGAGACCGCGAGGCTGCCGCCTTCGCAGAAGTCGTTCTGTACGTCGACGACGATCAGTGCGCGGTGCATGTCGCGTGTCCTTCGGTTGTCGTATGTGCCGCTGCGCGGGCTCTTCCCCCACCCCGCCCCTCCCCGAAACCGGGGGCGCCGCCCCCGGCCCCGGGGGACCGGCTAGGCGTACTCGGTCGGGATCACCGGCTCGCCGCGCGACAGCTGCGTCGCGGAGAGCGGGAGCCCGGCGCGGGCCTCGCGGTGGCGGTCGCGCGGCGCCTCCAGGGGCTCGCGGGCGACCACCTCGCCGGCCTTGACCAGCTCGACCAGCAGCTGCCGGTCCACCAGCGCGGACGGGACGGGCCCCGTGCCGACGACCTCCGCCTCGGCGACGCCCTCCGCGTCCACCCGCCGCGCAGCCCACTTGCGGCCGCCGATCGAGGTCTTCCCGCCCGTGGACTTCTTCGCCACCGGCACCAGCGGAGCCTTCGGGTCCGCCGACGCGGCACGCGCCACCAGCTTGTAGACCATCGAGCACGTCGGGTGCCCGCTGCCCGTCACCAGCTGGGTGCCGACCCCGTACGCGTCCACCGGCGCCGCCGCCAGCGAGGCGATGGCGTACTCGTCCAGGTCGGAGGTGACCACGATCTTCGTCGCCGTCGCCCCCAGCTCGTCCAGCTGCTGCCGCACCCGGTGCGCGACCAGCAGCAGGTCGCCGGAGTCGATCCGGACCGCCCCCAGCCCCGTACCGGCGACCTCGACGGCCGTCCGCACGGCCTCCGCCACGTCGTAGGTGTCCACCAGCAGGGTCGTCCCGCTGCCCAGCGAGGACACCTGGGCCTGGAAGGCGTCCCGCTCGGTGTCGTGCACCAGCGTGAAGGCGTGCGCCGAGGTCCCGACCGTCGGGATCCCGTACCGGAAGCCGGCCGCCAGGTCCGAGGTGGAGGTGAAGCCGCCGACGTACGCGGCGCGCGAGGCCGCCACCGCCGCCAGCTCGTGGGTGCGCCGCGCGCCCATCTCGATCAGCGGCCGGTCACCGGCCGCCGACGCCATCCGCGAGGCCGCGGCCGCGATCGCCGAGTCGTGGTTGAGGATCGACAGGATGACCGTCTCCAGCAGCACGCACTCGGCGAAGCTGCCCTCGACGCGCAGGATCGGCGACCCGGGGAAGTAGACCTCGCCCTCCGGGTAGCCCCAGATGTCGCCCGAGAAGCGGTACGAGGACAGCCAGTCCAGGGTCCGCATGTCGACGACGGCCCGCTCGCGCAGGAACTCCAGCACCGCGCTGTCGAAGCGGAAGTTCTCCACCGCGTCCAGGACGCGGCCGGTGCCGGCCACCACGCCGTAGCGGCGCCCCTCGGGCAGTCGCCGGGTGAAGACCTCGAAGACCGAGCGGCGGTCGGCGGTGCCGTTCGCCAGCGCGGCCTGCAGCATCGTGAGCTCGTAGTGATCAGTGAAGAGCGCTGTCGACGGCACGTCCACCGGCAGGCCCAGGTCCGCAGGGTTCATGTCACGGATGCTAGCGCACATTTCGTCAAAGTGACGAGATCTCGGGACCCGTTCGTGCGACCGGCCGGGCACACCCGTTTGTGCGACCGGCCGGTCACAGTGGCAGCATGGGACAAGTGAGTGTTGCTCCCATTGAGATCGAACGCACCGAGTCGGCCGAAGAGACGTTTGCCGTCCCCGAACCCGACGTTCCCTGGGTGACCCTGGTGCACAACGACCCGGTCAACCTCATGAGCTACGTGACGTACGTGTTCCAGGCGTACTTCGGCTACTCCAAGGACAAGGCGCACAAGCTGATGCTCGACGTCCACCACAAGGGGCGGGCGGTCGTGTCCAGCGGCACCCGCGAGGAAATGGAGCGCGACGTGCAGGCCATGCACGGCTACGGCCTGTGGGCGACCCTCTCCCAGGACCGCTTCTGATGGGGCGCTCCGCCGGGATGTTCGAAGCCCTCAAGGGCGGCGGCGCCGCCGTCGCGCTGGACGAGATCGAGATCTCCATCCTGCGCTCCCTCGCCGTACAGCTGCTGGAGCTCATCGGCCCGGGCGCGCCCGAGCCCGACGAGGACGCCGACCCGCTGGCCGTGCTGTTCGCCGAGGGCAACGAGGGGCCCACCGAGCGCCCCTCCGACCCCGCGCTGATGCGACTCTTCCCCGACGCCTACGGCGGCCCCGGCCCCGAGGACCAGAAGGCGGACCCGGAGGAGCTCGCCGCCCGGTCGGCGGAATTCCGCCGGTTCACCGAGAACGACCTGCGCAGCCGCAAGCGGGAGGACGCGCTGGCCGTCGTGCGCAGCCTGGACGCGCTCACCCCCGGCGGCGACGGGGCGGCCGTGCTCGAGCTCACCGGGGAACTCCCGCTGCGCTGGCTGGGGGCGCTCAACGACCTGCGCCTGACCATCGCGGCCCGCCTCGACATCACCGAGGACGACGAGAGCGCGATGCTCTTCCGGCTGCCGGACGACGACCCGCGCAAGCCGATGGTGATGGCGTACCTGTGGCTCGGCGGCCTCCAGGAGACGCTCATCGAAACGCTCTGAGAACTCCGCCCGCGCGAACTTGTTCGCTCAGCGGACGCTCAAATCCGGATAACGATCAGATCACCGCGATGCGGTGATCTGATGCGTTTCAGGACCTTTGTCCTGAATTAGATGTGCGCCAGATCACTTTTCCGCGCCTGCGCCACCCGTAAGCCCGTGATAAATCTTCACGACCGCCGACGGGGCGCCACCCATGTCCCCCGGCCTGCTGGAACCGGCTGACCGCCGGGTGCAACTCCATCCGTATCCGGGGGGATCGAGGACCCGATCCGCTGCCTTCGAGGCGCGGGTCGGCGTGGAGAAAGGCGCACCAAGACATGACCTCTGTGCAGGTCGAGCAGCACGACAGGGCACCCGGTGAGGGCGCCGGGGCCGAGGGCGGCGAGGGTTACCACCGCGCACTCGGAGCCCGCCAGATCCAGATGATCGCGATCGGCGGAGCCATCGGCACCGGCCTCTTCCTGGGCGCCGGCAAGGCCATCTCGAAGGCCGGCCCGAGCCTCATCCTGGCCTACGCCATCGCGGGCCTGGTCATCTTCTTCATCATGCGCGCCCTGGGCGAGCTGCTGATGTACCGCCCGGTCTCGGGCTCCTTCTCGGACTACGCCCGGGAGTTCCTCGGCCCCTTCTGGGGGTACGCGACCGGCTGGACGTACTGGCTCTTCTGGGTGGTCACCGGTATCACCGAGGTGACCGCGGCGGCCAAGTACATGTCGTACTGGACCCATGACAGCTTCCCGCAGTGGGCCTACGCGCTGATCTTCACGGTCATCCTCTACGCCGCCAACCTGATCTCGGTGAAGCTCTTCGGCGAGCTCGAGTTCTGGTTCTCGATGGTCAAGGTCACCGCCATCGTCGGCATGATCCTGATCTGCGCCGGCATCCTCACCGTCGGCTTCTCCGACGCCGCCGCGACCGCCTCCGTCTCCAACCTCTGGAGCGACCGCGGCTTCTTCCCTAACGGCATCGGCGAGACGCTGATGACCCTCCAGATCGTCATGTTCGCCTTCCTGGCGGTCGAGCTGGTCGGCGTCACCGCCGGCGAGTCCAAGGACCCCGAGAAGACCCTGCCCAAGGCCATCAACACCGTGCCGTGGCGCATCGCCGTCTTCTACGTCGGCGCCCTCATCATGATCATGTCGGTCATCCCGTGGTCCAACTTCAAGGCGGGCGAGAGCCCGTTCGTGCTGGCCTTCGAGAAGATGGGCCTCGGCGTCGGCGCCGCGATCGTCAACTTCGTCGTCCTGACCGCCGCGCTGTCCTCCTGCAACTCGGGCATGTACTCCACCGGCCGCATGCTGCGCGACCTCGCGCTCAACGGCCAGGGCCCGAAGTTCTTCACCAAGCTCACCAAGAGCGGCACCCCGCTCGTGGGCACCACGTTCTCCGCCGCGCTGATGCTGGTGGGCGTCTGGATCAACTACGTCGCCCCGGGCAAGGCCTTCGACTACGTCGTCTCCTTCGCCACCATCTCCGGCATGTGGGCCTGGATCATGATCCTCGTCTGCCAGATCCGCTACCGCGCCAAGGCCGACCGCGGCGAGCTGCCGCAGTCCCCCTTCCGCGCCCCCGGCGCCCCGTGGACCAGCTGGTTCGCCCTGCTGTTCATCGGCATGGTCATCGTCATGATGGGCATCGACAAGGACTCCCGCGTCTCGCTGTACTGCGCGCCGCTGTGGGGCCTGATCCTGGGCGTCTCCTACCTGGTGCTCAAGAAGCGCAACCCGGCCGGAGCCGCCTTCAACAAGGCCGGCAAGGTCTCCGAGCCGGCCGCCTAGCCCGCGCCCCGCTCGGGTCCTGACGGGCCCCGTGTCCAGCATTCGGGCCCTCCCGTACCACACCTCGGTACGGGAGGGCCCGTCTGCTTATCCTGTCGCTCATGCTGACCCTTACCCAGGCGCTGTACGACCAGATCGTCGAGCACGCCCGCAAGGACCACCCGGACGAGGCGTGCGGCGTCGTGGCCGGACCGGCGGGCACCGACCGCCCCGAGCGGTTCGTCCCGATGCTCAACGCGGCCCGCTCGCCCACGTTCTACGAGTTCGACTCGAAGGATCTGCTGAAGCTGTACCGCGAGCTCGACGACCGGGACGAGGACCCCGTGATCGTCTACCACTCGCACACCGCGACCGAGGCCTACCCCTCCCGTACGGACATCACGTACGCGAACGAGCCGGGCGCGCACTACGTGCTGGTCTCGACGGCGGACACCGACGGCCTCGGGGAGTTCCAGTTCCGCTCGTACCGGATCGTCGAAGGCGTCATCACGGAGGAAGAAGTGCGGGTCGTAGAGGCCTACTGACCACGATGTGAGCGGTTTGGGTCCACGATGCGGGATCACACTCCAAACGGGGGACCGGGAATCGTTAACATGACCGCATGGTTCCCCACGACGTGAGCATCGAGACGCCCAGCAGGCTGCTGCTTGTGGCGCGGCTGCACGTCGACCTGTGCCGCCTCGCCAGCAGCATCTGTCCTGCCGCCTGAGCACCACGGCCCCTCGCGCGGGGGCCCATGCGCCGCGCGCCCTTACGCCCCTCCCGCATCACTTCACAACTGGAGCCTGCCATGGCCATCGAGGTCCGCATCCCGACCATTCTCCGCACCTACACCGACGGCGAGAAGGCCGTCAACGGTGAGGGCGCCACGCTGTCCGAGCTCTTCGCGGACCTCGAGACGCGCCACAAGGGCATCGAGGAGCGCATCGTCGACGGCGGCAAGCTGCGCCGCTTCGTGAACGTCTACCTCAACGACGAGGACGTCCGCTTCCTCGACGGCATCTCCACCGCGCTCAAGGACGGCGACAGCGTCACCATCCTCCCGGCGGTCGCCGGCGGCTCCGTCTGATGCGCTACGAGTCCCCGCTGGCCGCGGTCGGCAACACGCCGCTGGTCCGGCTGCCCCGCCTGTCGCCCTCGGACGACGTCCGCATCTGGGCCAAGCTGGAGGACCGCAACCCGACCGGCTCGATCAAGGACCGCCCCGCGCTCCACATGGTCGAGCAGGCCGAGAAGGACGGCCGGCTGACCCCCGGCTGCACGATCCTGGAGCCCACCTCGGGCAACACCGGCATCTCCCTCGCGATGGCGGCCAAGCTCAAGGGCTACCGGATCGTGTGCGTCATGCCGGAGAACACCTCGCAGGAACGGCGTGACCTCCTGGCCATGTGGGGAGCGGAGATCATCTCGTCGCCGGCGGCGGGCGGATCGAACACCGCGGTCCGGGTGGCCAAGGAACTGGCCGCGGAGCACCCCGACTGGGTGATGCTCTACCAGTACGGGAACCCGGACAACGCGGGCGCCCACTACGCGACGACCGGCCCCGAGATCCTGCGGGACCTCCCCTCGATCACCCACTTCGTGGCGGGCCTGGGCACGACGGGCACCCTGATGGGCGTCGGCCGCTACCTGCGCGAGCACGTACCCGGCGTACGGATCGTCGCGGCGGAGCCGCGCTACGACGACCTCGTCTACGGCCTGCGCAACCTGGACGAGGGCTTCGTCCCGGAGCTGTACGACGCCTCCGTCCTGACGACCCGCTTCTCGGTGGGCTCGGCGGACGCGGTGACCCGCACGCGGGAACTCCTCCAGCAGGAGGGCATCTTCGCGGGCGTCTCCACGGGCGCCGCCCTGCACGCGGCGATCGGCGTGGCCCGCAAGGCGGTGGCCGCCGGCGAGACGGCGGACGTCGTGTTCGTCGTGGCCGACGGCGGCTGGAAGTACCTCTCGACGGGCGTCTACACGGCGAAGACGACGGAAGAAGCGATCGAAACCCTCCAGGGCCAACTCTGGGCGTAGGTCCGGCCCCGCCGGCGGCTGATCACCCCCGCCGGCGTTCGAGGCGCGGGGGCGCGGGAGCAGCGCCCCCGCAACGGGGTCCGGGGCTCGCCCCGGTGAACCGGAGAAGGGCGGGGCGGGGAGAAGGCACACGCAGCGGCCCCGCACCCCGCCCGGCGGCGGAGCCGGCACCCGGTCACCGGGACAGCAGGTCCGCCAGGACGGCGGCGTGGCTGGACGCGGGATCCTTGACCGCCGTCAGGAGGGTGACCGGCCCCGCCTCGGCCAAGCCGCGCAGCCGCCGAAGCTCCGCCACCGCCTCCGGCGCCTCCAGCTCCGCCTCGTAGCGGGCCCGGAACTCCTCCGCCGTGCCCCCGCCCCCGTGGAACCACTTCCGCAGTTCCCCGGACGGCGTCACCGCCTTGGGCCACTCGTCCACCCCCGCCACCGCCTTCGCCAGGCCCCGCGGCCACAGCCGGTCCACGAGCACCCGTACGCCGTCCTCCTCCGGCTCCGGGGGGTCGTACACACGCCGCAACCGGATCACGCGCCACCTCCGAGTCCCTTGACCTCGTCCCACACCGCAGGATCCAGCACGCCCAGCCGGCTCCGGAACTCCCACACCCACACCTCCGCCGGCCGGTCCGCCTCCAGGAAGCTCGCCCGGCCCTGCGCCCCCACCGTCCCCGGGGGCAGCGGGATCACCCCGGCCCGCCGGTCGTCGTACTTCCCGGTGATCCACGCGACCCGCGCCCGGTGGGCCCGTACGGACGACACCGCCAGCACCAGGCACAGCCGCCCGTCCGCCAGACACCACAGCTCACCCGACCGCGGCCGCGGCGCCGCACCCGGCCCGTGCGGCGGCGGGGCCCGCCGGGGCAACCCCGGCCGACGCCCCGCGACCAGCACCACCAGCACCACGGCCACCACCGCGGCCGCCGCGGGCCACCAGGACGTGTCCATATTCCGAAGGTAGCCGCGCCCGGACCCCTCAGCACGGCAGTGCACCGGCACGCCCGTGCCCACCGTCGCTCCCCCGGGTGACAGCACAGGTGATTCCCCCCACAACGGCCTGCCGCGGAGGAGCGACCTGACGTTTCGCGCCTTACGCTCGACCCACGCACGGCCCGCATTCCGTCCACGGACCGTCCCCGGAGGTTCTCGCTCCATGAAGCTCACCGTCGTCGGCTGCTCGGGGTCGTTCCCGTCCGCGGAATCGGCCTGCTCGAGCTACCTCGTCGAGGCCGACGGCTTCCGGCTGCTCCTCGACATGGGCAACGGCGCCCTCGGCGAGCTGCAGCGCCACGTCGGTCTCTACGACCTCGACGCGATCTTCCTGAGCCATCTGCACGCCGACCACTGCATCGACATGTGCGCCTACTTCGTCGCCCGCTACTACCGGCACGAGGGCGGGCGCTGCGGCACCATCCCCGTCTTCGGCCCCGAAGGCACCGAGAAGCGCCTGACGACCGCCTACGAGGACGTCCCCGACGAGCGCTCCATGAGCGAGGTCTTCGACTTCCGGACCCTGAAGTCCGGCAGCTTCGAGATCGGCCCGTTCACGGTCCGCACCGAGCGGGTCAGCCACCCCGTCGAGGCCTACGGCATCCGCGTCGAACACGGCGGCCGCTCCCTGACGTACTCCGGCGACACGGGCGTCTGCCCCGAGCTGGGGATGCTCGCCGAGGGCACGGACCTGTTCCTGTGCGAGGCCTCCTTCACGCACGGCAAGGAGGACATCCCGGACCTCCACCTCAACGGCCGCGAGGCCGGGGAGTTCGCGCGCGGCGGCAGGGTCGGCCGGCTCGTCCTGACGCACATCCCGCCGTGGACGGACGCCCGCCAGAACCTCGCCGACGCCCGCGCCGCCTACGACGGCTCGGTCGACCTCGCGTACGCGGGCGCCGTCTACGAGGTCTGAGCACGGCTCTGCGGCCGTACGTACGACGAAGCCCCCGCCCTCCCTTGTCCAGGGAGAGCGGGGGCTTCGCCGTACGCAGCGCCGAGGTTACTTGGCCTCGGCCTTGAGCAGCTCGGCGAGCTCCTCGTCGGACTCGCGGCCCGGCGTCGGGAGGTTGAACTTCGTGATCGCGAAGCGGAAGACCACGTAGTAGACCACCGCGAAGCACAGGCCCACGGCCGCCAGGCCCAGCGGGTTGGTGGCCTTGCCCAGGTTCAGCAGGTAGTCGATGGCGCCGGCGGAGAAGCCGAAGCCGTCCTTCATGCCGAGCGCCCACGTCAGGGCCATGGAGACACCGGTCAGGACCGCGTGGATGGCGTACAGGACCGGGGCGATGAACATGAACGTGAACTCGATCGGCTCGGTCACACCGGTGACGAAGGAGGTCAGCGCGAGGGAGAACATCATGCCGCCGACGACCTTGCGGCGCTCGGGGCGGGCGCAGTGGACGACCGCGAGGCAGGCCGCCGGAAGGGCGAACATCATGATCGGGAAGAAGCCGGTCATGAACTGTCCGGCGCTCGGGTCACCCGCCAGGAAACGGGGGATGTCGCCGCTCTTGCCGTTGTACTCGCCCGCCTGGAACCACGGGAAGGAGTTCAGCAGGTGGTGCATGCCGACCGGGATCAGCGCACGGTTGGCGACACCGAAGATGCCCGCGCCGACCGCGCCGGAGCCGACCAGCCACTCACCGAAGCTGTGCAGACCCGTGCCGAGGACCGGCCAGATCAGACCGAAGACGATGCCGATGACGAGACCGGCGAACGCGGAGAGGATCGGGACCAGACGGCGGCCACCGAAGAAGCCCGCCCACTCGGGCAGCTTGGTCCGGTAGAACTTCTGGTAGATCAGGGCGACCACGATGCCCATGACGACACCGCCGAGCACCTTGGCGTCGACCGGCGCTTCGATCATGACGACCTTGCCGTCGACCGCCTTGGCGATCTTCGGCAGGTTCGAGTCGGTGAACGTGGCGAGCACGTTCTTGAAGACCAGGTAGCCGGTCACCGCGGCGAGCGCGGTCGAGCCGTCGGACTTCTTGGCGAAGCCGATCGCGATACCGACGGCGAACAGCAGCGCCATGTTGTCGAGGATCGCGCCGCCGCCGGCGGACATGTATCCGGCTATCTTGGTCAGGAACGTCGGCAGCGAGGGGTCGCCGAGCATGTCCTTGTCGCCGAGGCGGACGAGCAGCGCGGCGGCCGGGAGCACGGCAACGGGGAGCATGAGGCTCCGGCCGATGCGCTGCATGACTGCCATCACGCCCGCGCCCTTCTTCTTTTCCGCAGCGGTGGCTGTGGACATGGGCTTCCTCCAGAAGGCAAGGCGCCGCCCAGGGGGTGCAAACGGGGATGGCGGCGTCTCAAAACGGGGGTACGCGAGCTCCGGACCGGGCTTGCGTGGTCTACACCAATCCGTGGTGTAGACCAGTTGTAGCATGGTCGGGGATAGATAAGGAACCTTCGATTTCCTGTGGTCTACACCACACCTCGCCCCTGCGGGCGACCGGCGGCCCGCAACAAGCGGAAGGCCCCCGGATCCCGTGGATCCGAGGGCCTCGACGCAGTGGAGCGTCCGTTACGCCTTCGTGTTGTCCGCCTGCATCGCGGCGATCTCCTCGTCCGACTCCCGGCCCGGCGTCGGGATGTCGAACTTCGTGATCGCGAAGCGGAACACGACGTAGTACACCACCGCGAAACACAGGCCGATCGGAATGATCAACAAGGGCTTCGTCGCCAGGCCGAAGTTGATGAGGTAGTCGATCAGGCCCGCCGAGAAGCTGAAGCCGTCGTGGACGCCCAGCCCCCACGTCACCGCCATCGACACGCCCGTCAACACCGCGTGGATCGCGTACAGCACCGGCGCGACGAACAGGAAGGAGTACTCGATCGGCTCCGTGATGCCCGTGACGAACGAGGTCAGGCCGACCGACAGCATCAGACCGGCGACCTCCTTGCGCCGCTGCGGCTTCGCGCAGTGGGTGATCGCCAGCGCCGCCGCAGGGAGCGCGAACATCATGATCGGGAAGAAGCCGGTCAGGAACTGCCCGGCGTTCGGGTCGCCCGCCAGGAACATGTTGATGTCACCGTGCACCGTCGTCCCGTCCGGCTTCGTGTAGCTGCCGAACTGGAACCACACCGGCACGTTCAGGAACTGGTGCAGGCCGATCACCAGCAGCGCGCGGTTGGCGACACCGAAGATGCCGGCGCCCCAGGAGCCCAGCCCCACCAGCCAGTCGGAGAAGCTCTCCAGCGCGCTGCCGACCGGCGGCCAGATCCACAGGCAGATCGCGGCGAACCCGATCGCCACGAACGACATGATGATCGGCACCAGCCGGCGGCCGTTGAAGAAGCCCAGCCAGTCGACCAGCTTCACCCGGTGGAAGCGCTGCCAGAACCAGGCGGCCAGCAAGCCCATGATGATGCCGCCGAACACGCCGGGGTTCTGATACGTGAACTCCACGAAGGTGTTGTTCGGCCCCAGGCAGCCGCCGCCGATGTCCGTGGTGCCGACCGGGCAGACGTTGGGGAAGGCGTGCAGCACACCCCGGTAGACGAGGAAGCCCGCCACCGCCGCGAGGGCCGTCGAACCGTCCGCCTTCTTGGCCATGCCGATCGCCACGCCGATGCAGAAGAGCAACGGCAGCCCGATGTCCGCGTTCAGTAGGGCACCGCCCGCGGCCACCATCACCCTGGCCACGATCGTCCAGTTCAAGCCCTCCTCGCCCAAGACACCGGGCTGCCCCAGCCCGTTGAGGAGCCCGGCCGCGGGCAGCACCGCGATCGGCAGCTGAAGACTGCGCCCCATCTTCTGCAGCCCCGGATACAAGCCGCTCCACCACTTCGGCTGCGGTGCTGCCTCGGCACTGCTCGCGCTCATCGGCGTCCTCCTGGCGGGCCCGTTTGGGCAGGTGCGCCCGGTGCGGCACACTGGTGTAGACCACTTATGATGCGGTCGCACTCACCCGCCCGTAGGGCAGGTTGCTGCTGATCGTCATCATTCGGCAGAAGCTGGACCCGCGCTCGCGTAGCTGGGCCAACAGTGGGCTACCGTGACAAAGCGGACCGCGCTGGCTGGAACAGGGCCGCCGAGACTCGTTCTTCGTAGAACTCAGGGAGAAACACATGGCCACCAAGGCTGAGAAGATCGTCGCCGGGCTCGGCGGCATCGACAACATCGAAGAGGTCGAGGGCTGCATCACCCGCCTGCGCACCGAAGTCATCGACCCCAGCAAGGTCGACGAGGCTGCCCTGAAGGCCGCCGGCGCCCACGGCGTCGTCAAGATGGGCACCGCGATCCAGGTCGTCATCGGCACCGACGCCGACCCGATCGCCGCCGACATCGAAGACATGATGTAAGTACGGAACGAGCACGGTGCGAGCTGAGCTCCCGCTCGCCCACCCCCACGAGGCCCCGTCCCCCACGTACCCGGACGGGGTCTTCGCGTATCCGCGCACCGACTAGGCTCGGACGCATGTCTCGCATCGACGGCCGCACGCCCGAACAGCTCCGCCCGGTCACCATCGAACGCGGATGGAGCAAGCACGCCGAGGGCTCCGTCCTCATCTCCTTCGGCGACACCAAGGTCTTCTGCACCGCCTCCTTCACCGAAGGCGTCCCCCGCTGGCGCAAGGGCAGCGGCGAAGGCTGGGTCACCTCCGAGTACTCGATGCTGCCCCGCTCCACCAACACCCGCGGCGACCGCGAATCCGTACGCGGCAAGATCGGCGGCCGCACCCACGAGATCTCCCGCCTCATCGGCCGCTCCCTGCGCGCCGTCATCGACTACAAGGCCCTCGGCGAGAACACCATCGTCCTGGACTGCGACGTCCTCCAGGCCGACGGCGGCACCCGCACCGCCGCCATCACCGGCGCCTACGTCGCCCTCGCCGACGCCGTCGCCTGGGGCCAGCAGAAGAAGCTGATCAAGGCCGGCCGCAAGCCCCTCACCGGCACCGTCGCCGCCGTCAGCGTCGGCATCGTCGACGGCGTCCCCCTCCTCGACCTCTGCTACGAGGAAGACGTGCGCGCCGAGACCGACATGAACGTCGTCTGCACCGGCGACGGCCGCTTCGTCGAGGTCCAGGGCACCGCCGAAGGCGAGCCCTTCGACCGCAAGGAACTCAACGCCCTCCTGGACCTGGCCGCCGGCGGCTGCGCCGACCTCGAGGCCATCCAGCTCGGCGCGCTCCAGCTCTAGGGGGTGTCCGGCAGAACCGCGGGGCGCGCTCCTGCGTCCCCTTGCTTACGGGCGCACGGTGTCACAGCCGTGCGCCCGTCCTCGTATCCGTGTCGATCCCTGGGAGACCCGAACCATGAACCCGAAGCACCGCATAGCGGCGGTCGTGCTCGCCGCGGCTCTCGCCGTCCCGGCGCTGACGTCCTGTGACGCGATCTCGACGGCGATGGACTGCGCGAACACGGCGGTGGCCATAACCGACGGCGCGAACGACCTCCAGCAGGCGGTCTCCCAGGCCGGCAACAGCCCGCAGGACGCCCAGAACGCGCTGAACCAGATCGAGACGAACCTCAAGAAGGTCGGCGACCAGACGGACAACGCCGACCTGAGCAAGGCCGTCTCCTCCATGACCACGGCGGTACAGAACGTCCGCACGGCCATCGAGAACGGCAACCCGACCCCGGACATCCAGCCCGTCGCCGACGCGGCGAAGGAACTGTCCAAGGTCTGCACCCCGGGCTGAGCCGCCACCCGCTCGGAGCGGACCGGATAATGGGCGCCATGACCAGCCGCCTGATCCTCGCCACCCGCAACGCGGGCAAAATCGCCGAGCTCCACGCCATCCTGTCCGACGCCGGCCTGCCGCACGAGCTGGTCGGCGCGGACGCGTACCCGCAGATCCCGGACGTCAAGGAAACGGGCGTCACCTTCGCCGAGAACGCCCTCCTCAAGGCCCACGCCCTGGCCCAGGCCACCGGCCTGCCGGCGATCGCCGACGACTCCGGCCTCTGCGTGGACGTACTGAACGGCGCGCCCGGCATCTTCTCGGCGCGGTGGGCCGGTACGCACGGCGACGACAAGGCGAACCTCGACCTGCTGCTGGCCCAGCTCGGGGACATCGCCGACGAACACCGCGGAGCCCACTTCGCGTGCGCGGCGGCCCTGGCCCTCCCGGACGGCACCGAACGCGTGGTCGAAGGCCGCCTCCTGGGCACCCTCCGCCACGCCCCTTCGGGCACCGGCGGCTTCGGCTACGACCCGATCCTCCAGCCCCAGGGCGACACCCGCACCTGCGCGGAACTCACCCCGGCGGAAAAGAACGCCATCTCCCACCGAGGCCAGGCCTTCCGAGCCCTGGTCCCGTTCATCCGCGCCCTGCTGGGCTGAGTCGGCTCTGGCACGCCGAAGGCCCCGTACGCGGAACTCGCGTACGGGGCCTCGGTGGAGTGGGCCCGGTGGGACTCGAACCCACGACACACCGGACCTAAACCGGCGCCCTCTTGGCCAGCTGGGGTACGGACCCATCGCGGCTACTTTACTGTGCCTACCCCTGTGCTGTGCGGCGAGATCGTTTCGCGAATGTACCCGTCTGGCTGTGGCAGGACGGACACAGGTAACGGAGGTTCTCGCGGCGGTTGTCCAGCGGGTCCCCGTTGATGTGATCGATCTCCAGAACGAGCCGCTTGCCTTGCCAAGTGTCGCCGACTCCGCACTCGTCGCAGACGTGCGGTACGTCCAGGTCATCAAGGGCGCGGCGCAGAACAGCGGTCTTTTCGCGGCTGGAGCCGACTTCGAGCCGTCGAAGGATGTCCTCCGCCGCCCTGCGGGTCGGTGAGGGACGTCCTGCGGTGTGGCCCTGCCCTGTGAAGTGCTCCGTCGATATGCCGTACTCCTTGATGCTCCGCCTCGCCTTCGCGCGAGCCGCTCCGCTGAATTCGCCGTGCCCCAGCGATCGCATCACTCCCGCCATGCTTTGGGACTCGGCGACGGCCTGGGTGATCTCGTCACGTGAGAAGAGCCGCTCTCTGCCGCGCAGCTGCGTGGTGAAGTGTGATGTATCGATCCCAAAGCGATCGAGTTTCTTCCGAAGGTGGCCGAACGCGCTGTCGTAGGGCACGACGCCCATGTAGGCAAGCATGTCGGCGATGCTGTGCGAATGGGCGGCGGCCTCCGCCAGCCGTTCCCTCGTGTAAGACTGGGGGATTCGGGCGGGAAGTGCCTCGTCGACGAAGTGTGCTGTGTCGATTCCGTAGTGGGCCAGTCGGTTGCGCAGGTAGTTGCGATCGCCGCTCTCGAGAGAGACGCCGAGTTGGCGCATCAGATCCACGAGGCTGGTGGCGCCTTGCGCTGTCTGTGTGAGCAGGTCACGTGTGTACCTCTGACTTTTCATGGCGCGCGCCGCCGGTTCCGTCCGCGGTAGGTGTCGGTCGCGGCGTGGCAGTTGGGGCACATGGGCCGCAGGTTCTCGGCTCGGTTGTCCCTCCAGTTGCCATCGACGTGGTCGACTTCGTGACGGAGCGGCTTGCCGTTCCACTCCACTCCGACGCCGCACTCCGCGCACTCCTCCGGCACTCCGGACGCAAGCAGAGCCCTGCGCAGCCGCTCGCCCGGGACCCTGCCCTCTTCTGGGGTCCGCAGGGTGAGCACAGGTCCCAGAGATCCCTTTGGGCGTTGCTTCCGCGTCATGGTGAAGTGCGAGGTGTCGATACCCAGCGCCTCTATCCGTCGGCTGATGTGCGTGTGGTTGCCGCCGACTTGACTGATGCCGAGCCGGGAGACCACCTCCCTGACGGACGTCGAGGCTGCGACCAACTCTCGCAATCGCTCTTCCGTGTGCCGCACCCACTGCGTCGGGAAGTGGGAGAAGTCGACGCTTGCCTCCTGCATCTTCGCGCGCAGGTAGCGCCTGGAGCCCGGTGTAGGGGTGCCCCGCACCAGATCACCGCGTCGTTGAAGTTCGTCGTTTCCCGAGCCGCCTCTTCCAGGAGGTCTCGCGTGTATCGCACCGCCATCGTTGCCCCTCCGGGCCGGCCACGCGTTCGTGGCTTCGTACGGGTTAACGAACCGGTATGCGGATAGTTACGTCCGATTAACGGAGCGGCCCGCACCGGTTGGTTGGTGCGGGCCGTCGGTGTGGAGGGCTGGCCGGAGTCAGATGCCCAGGTCCTTGATGATCTTGGCTACGTGGCCCGTGGCCTTGACGTTGTAGAGGGCGCGCTCGACCTTGCCCTCCTCGTCCACGATCACCGTGGATCGGATGACCCCGGTCACCGTCTTGCCGTACAGCTTCTTCTCGCCGAACGCGCCGTAGGTCTCGAGGACCTTCTTCTCCGGGTCGCCGACCAGGGTGACCTTCAGGTGCTCCTTCTCGCGGAACTTCGCCAGCTTCTCCGGCTTGTCCGGGGACACGCCGATCACGTCGTAGCCGGCCTCGGCCAGCACCGCCAGGTTGTCCGTGAAATCGCAGGCCTGCTTGGTGCAGCCCGGCGTCAGCGCCGCGGGGTAGAAGTACACGATCACCTTGCGGCCCTTGTGGTCGGCGAGCGAGACCTCGTTGCCGTCCGCGTCGGGCAGGGTGAAGGCGGGGGCGGTGTCGCCCGGCTGGAGTCGCTCGCTCATGTCAACAGTCTCCTCGGGAGGGGATCGGTACGGTCCGAGACTAAGCTGACAGACTGTTCATGGCGGACTACGCCCCCATGCGACCACGACCACGACGACGGAGGCAGCGCGGTGCCGGAAGCCAGGACCCCCGCACAGATCGAGGCGGACATCGTCCGCCGCCGCGAGCAGCTCGCCGAGACGCTCGACGAGATCGGCGTGCGCATGCACCCGAAGACGATCATCGGGGACGCGAAGGCCAGGGTCGCCTCGACCGTGGACCACACCGCCGGGCGTGCCGTCGTCGCCGTGAACCGTCTTCTGACGGACGTACGGGACGGCCTGTGCCACGAGGACGGCGCTCCGCGCTTCGAGCGGATCGCGCCCGTCGCGCTGCTCGCGGCGGGTGTGATCGGCCTGCTCGTGGTGTCGGCGCGGCGCAAGCGCTGATGACCCTGCGGCGCACGGGCGGGGCGCGGACGGGTAGGTTCGTGGCGTGAGCGACAACACCACCACCCACGACAAGCTGCCCATCCGCATGCTGCACGACCGTGTGCTCGTGAAGTCCGACTTGCCGGAGGGCGAGCGGCGCTCGGGCGGCGGCATCCTGATTCCGGCGACCGCTGCCGTGGGCAAGCGGCTGGCCTGGGCCGAGGTGGTCGCGGTCGGGCAGAACGTACGCAGTGTGGAGCCGGGCGACCGGGTGCTGTACGACCCCGAGGACCGGGCCGAGGTCGAGGTGCGGGGTGCGACGTACGTGCTGATGCGCGAGCGGGATCTGCACGCCGTGGCCGCGGAGCGGCTGGAGGGGTCCAAGGACTCCACCGGGCTCTACCTGTAGGAACCCGTAGGAGAGTGATCGTCGAAGGGCCGGTGACCGGGGTCACCGGCCCTTCTGCACGCGCTTTGCTACGGTGGTGGGGAACCCCCGACGAGACGCGCCGTACCGGGTAGCCGTGGCTGTACGACAAGACGACGCACCCCGTTCGCTCTCGTTCCGGAGGTGCCTGTCATGGCTTGGGTTCTGCTTCTCGTCGCCGGTCTGCTCGAGGTCGGCTGGTCGATCGGTATGAAGTTCACGGAGGGCTTCACCCGGTTGTGGCCGAGTGTGTTCACCGGTGCCGGGATCGTCGCCAGCATGGTGCTGCTCTCGTACGCCGCCAAGTCCCTGCCGATCGGTACCGCGTACGGCGTGTGGGTGGGCATCGGTGCGGCCGGGGCGGCGGTGCTGGGCATGGCGGTGCTGGGTGAGCCCGTCACCGCCGCCCGGATCTTCTTCATCTGCCTGCTGCTGGTCGCGGTGGTGGGGCTGAAGGCGACCTCCGGTCACTGAGCCCCTCGTACGGGCTACTCCTGTGGTCCCGGTTATTCCAGGTATTCCGACGGGGGGCGGCTGCGCGGGCGGCCGCCGGTGACGCCGCCCAGGGCGCCGGCGGTGGTGCCGGCCGTGGTGCCCGAGGTCGTTGCGCCGGTGGTTCCGGGGGTCGTTCCGCCGGTGGTGCCCTCGTTGCTCTGGCCTGCGGTGGTGTCGCCCTCCGTGGTCCGGCCCTCGGTGTCCTGCCCCTGGTTCCGGCCGCCCTGGTCCTCGTCTCCGTCCCGTGGTGTCGGCCGGCCGGGGCGGTTCGGCCGGCTCGGCGGTGCCGGTGATTCGGGGGTGTCCTCGTCCGGCGTCGGCTCCGGGCTGCTCGGGATGAACGGCGGCGGGGACGGTTCGGCGCCCGGCTGGAGTTCGAGGTCGAAGTCCAGCGGGTCGCTGCCCTCCAGGGCGGTCTTGGTGTACTGCGCCCAGATCCGGGCCGGGTAGCCGCCGCCCCCGATCCGGGCCTCGCCGAGTGCTCCGTACAGGGATTCCAGGGAGCCGGTGTCGGGGTCCTGGCCCATCATCGAGACGACGGTGACCAGGTCCGGGGTGTACGCCGCGAACCAGGCGGAGCGGTCCAGTTCGCCGGTGCCGGTCTTGCCGGCGGCCGGGTGCCCGGCGGCGAGGGCGGCCGTACCGGTGCCGTTGTCGACGACGCTGACCAGCATGGACGTGGTCGTGTCGGCGGCTTCGCGGCTGACGGCCTGCTGCGGGGTGCGGTCGGGCAGGTGGATGCTGTCGCTGCCCTTGGTGATCTTGTCGACGAACGTGTACGGGGTGTGGCGGCCGTGGTCGGCGAGGGTGGCGTAGGCCTGGGTCATGTCCAGGACGCTGGCCTGCATGGTGCCGAGGGCCATGGCGGGGCTCGCGACGAAGTTCGGGGTGTTCTCGGGGATGCCGAGGTCGATGGCGGTCTGTTTGACCTTGGCGGTGCCGACGTCGACGACCATCTGGGCGAAGACGGCGTTGACGGAGAGGTCGGTGGCGGTGGTGACGGTGATGTTCCCGTACGACAACTGGCCCTCGTTCTCGGGGGCGTAGGGGGTGCGGGTGCCGACGACGCGGCGCTTGTTGTCGCCGTTGTAGACGGTGTTGGGGGTGATCAGGCGGCCGTCCTGGGTGCGGGAGTCGTTCTCGACGGCGGCGGCGAACACGAACGGCTTGAAGGTGGAGGCCACCTGGTAGTCGTGCCGGGTCGCGTTGTTGACGTACTGCTTGGTGTAGTCGATGCCGCCGTACATGGCGACGACCTTGCCGGTGGCCGGGTCGATGGAGACCCCGCCGGCCCGTACGACGCGGTCGGCCTTGCGCGTCTCAGGGTCGAGCTTGCTGACCATCTTCTCGTCGACGGCGTCGACGAAGGCGTTCTGGCGGCGTTTGTCGATGGTGGTGGTGATGCGGTAGCCGCCCTCGGCGAGGGTCTTCTCGTCGAGGATCTTGCGCTCGACGATGTAGTCCTTGACGGCTTCGACGAGGTAGCCGCGCTGCCCGGAGAGGCCGGCGGCCGGGCGGACCTTGCCGGGTTCGGGGAACTGCGTCGTGGTCCGCTCGGCCGCGGGGAGCCACTGCTTCTTGACCATGCCGTCGAGTACGTAGTTCCAGCGGGCGAGCGCGCGGGTGCGGCTCTGGGGGTGGGCGACGACGTCGAAGGCGCTGGGGGAGTTGAGGAGCGTGGCGAGGTAGGCGCCTTCGGCGGTGGTGAGTTTGCCGACGTCCTTGCCGTAGTAGGCCTGGGCGGCGGCCTGGATGCCGTAGGCGTTGCGGCCGAAGTAGCTGGTGTTGAGGTAGCCCTCGAGGATGTAGTCCTTCGATTTCTCGCGGCCGAGTTTGATCGCGATGAAGAACTCCTTGACCTTGCGTTTGATCGTCTGTTCCTGGCCCAGGTAGTAGTTCTTGACGTACTGCTGGGTGATGGTCGAGCCGGACTGGGTGCCCTTGCCGGTCGCCGTGTTCCAGGCGGCGCGGATCATCGCCTTGGGGTCCACGGCCCGCTCGGAGTAGAAGTCCCGGTCCTCGGCGGCGAGTACGGCTTCCTGCACCGTGCGGGGGATCTGTGAGAGCGGGACGTTGACGCGGTTGACCTCGCCGTCGCGGGCGAGCTGGGAGCCGTCGGCGTAGAGGTAGAGGTTGGACTGGGCGGTGGCGGCGGCGTTGGCGGGCGGGATGCGGACGAGCAGGTAGCCGGCGACGAGGGCGCCGAGGACCAGCAGGGCGAGCAGCAGGACGGTGCCGAGGACCATGCGCCAGGTGGGGACGAGGCGGCGCCAGCCGGTCCGCTTCCGTTGCCGCTCGGCCTTGTTGGCGGCTCTGCGCGACTGCTTCTCGTTGTTGTTGTCGCTGCGGTCGTGGGGCGTGGCCGGCCGCTGCGCGGGAGGTTGTGCGGGGGTGTCCGGGTCACGAGGGGTCCAGCCCGGTGGTGGTGACTGGTCGCTCATCGCCAGGACTCCTCGACGCCGTACGAAATATCCACATCTGTACTCCGTGCTGTCTACCCGATGACCGCTCATTCCGCTTCGGACGGGCGTAAATCGGTCGCGTGGATCGCCCCTCCGCACTAAGCTCGCGCGCTTTGGCCGACGTAGGAACGACCGGGGAAATCGGAGGGATACGGTGCGCCAGGCAACGGCTCGCAGAGCGTGGCTCTATCCGGCCGTCGCGGCCGGCGGGTTCCGGCGCTACGCCACGTACGGGACGGCGACGGCGGCAGGGGTGTTCACCAACACCGTCTTCGGCTTCATCCTCGCGTACACGTACGTCGCGCTGTGGGACGAGCGGCCCGGACTCGGCGGCTACGACCAGGCGCAGGCGCTGACCTTCGTCTGGGTGAGCCAGTCGCTGCTCGCCGCGGGCGCGCTCATCGGCGGCGGCTTCCAGGAGGAGATCCAGGAGCGCATCCGTACGGGTGACATCGCCGTCGACCTGTACCGGCCGGCCGATCTGCAGCTGTGGTGGCTCGCGGCCGATCTGGGGCGTGCGGCCTTCCAGTTGCTCGGGCGCGGGGTGGTGCCGCTGCTCGCGGGGGCGCTGGCGTTCGAGTTGGCGCTGCCCGCCGATCCGGTGCGCTGGCTGCTGTTCCTGGTGTCCGTCCTGCTCGGGCTGGTCGTCAGCTTCGGGATCCGGTACCTGCTGGGGCTGGCGGCGTTCTGGCTGATGGACGGGGCCGGGGTCAACCTGATGGCCGTCGTCGTCACGATCTTCTGCTCCGGGATGCTGCTGCCGTTGACGGTGTTCCCGGGCGGCTTCGGCGAGTTCGTCCGCGTCCTGCCGTGGGCGGCGATGATCCAGGTACCGCTGGACGTGCTGATGGGCGTGCACGCCGGCGCCGGGGGCGCGGTGCGGGCGCTGGGTTTCCAGGCGGGGTGGGCGCTCGTACTGCTGGGCGCGGGGCGGCTGTTGCAGTCGGCGGCGACGCGGAAGGCGGTGGTCCAGGGTGGCTGAGGCGGTGGTGGCCGGGGCGGGGAGGCCCGCGGAGCCGTTGCACGTACCGGAGCGGAACCGGGCCGTGGAGGGGCTGCGCGGTTACGGGCTGATCGTGGCGATGTGGGTCCGGTCGACGATGACGTACCGGACGTCGTTCCTGCTCTCCACCTTCGGGAACGCGGCGATCACGCTCCTCGACTTCGTCGCGATCTGGATCATGTTCTCGCACGTGGACGCGCTCGGCGGTTTCACGCTGCCCGAGATCGCCCTGCTGTACGGGTCCGCCTCGGCCTCGCTGGGGCTCGCGGACCTGCTCCTCGGCAATACGGACCGGATCGGTGTCCGGATCCGCGACGGCTCGCTCGACACCATGCTGGTGCGCCCGGTCCCGGTGCTCGCGCAGGTCGCGGCGGACCGCTTCGCGCTGCGGCGGGTGGGGCGGATCGGGCAGGGCCTGGCGGTGCTGGTCTGGGCGGTCTCGGCGCTGGACGTGGAGTGGACGGCCGGGAAGGTGGGGCTGATGCCGGTGATGGTCGTGGCCGGGGCGGCGATCTTCGGTGCGGTGATGGTGGCCGGGGCGGCCTTCCAGTTCGTCGCCGGGGACGCGGCGGAGGTGCAGAACTCCTTCACGTACGGCGGGAACACGATGCTCCAGTACCCGCCGACGGTGTTCGGGAAGGACCTGCTGCGCGGGGTCACCTTCCTCGTGCCGCTGGCCTTCGTGAACTGGCTGCCCGCCCTGTACGTGCTGGGGCGGCCCGATCCGCTGGGGCTGCCGGGGTGGGTGGCGTTCCTGAGCCCGCTGGTGGCGCTGGTGGTGTTCGTACCCGCGTCGCTGGTGTGGCGTGCGGGTCTTCGTTCGTACCGGAGTACGGGGAGCTGAGCGGCTGTGGGCACGGATGTGCTGATCGAGCTGGACGGGGTCGAGAAGGTCTTCGACGTACGGCGCCGGGTGGGCTTGATGCGTCGGGAGAAACGGCAGGTCAGGGCGGTTGACGGGATCAGCTTCGAGGTGGCGCGGGGCGAGGTGGTCGGCTACATCGGGCCCAACGGCGCCGGGAAGTCGACGACGATCAAGATGCTGACCGGCATCCTCACCCCGAGCGGCGGCCGGCTGCGGGTCGCCGGCATCGACCCGGCGCGGGAGCGGATGCGGCTGGCGCACCGGATCGGGGTGGTGTTCGGGCAGCGGACCACGCTGTGGTGGGACCTGCCGCTGAAGGACTCGTACGGGCTGATGCGGCGGATGTACCGGATCCCGGCGGCACGGTTCGCGGAGAACCTGGAGCGCTGCGTGGACCGTCTCGACCTGGCCGAGCTGCTGGACGTACCGGTACGGCAGCTGTCGCTGGGGCAGCGGATGCGCGGAGACATCGCGGCGGCGCTGCTGCACGATCCGGACGTGCTGTACCTGGACGAGCCGACGATCGGGCTCGACGTGGTGAGCAAGGCGAAGGTACGGGGTTTCCTGCGGCAGTTGAACGCGGAGCTCGGGACGACGGTGCTGCTCACGACCCATGACCTGCAGGACATCGAGCAGTTGTGCGAGCGGGTGATGGTGATCGACCACGGACGGCTGATGTACGACGGGGTCCTGGCCGGCCTGCACTCCATGGGGGAGGGCGGCGGCGAACGGACGCTGGTGGTGGACCTGGAGCGGGAGCTTCCGGAGATCAGCGTGGCGGGGGCGCGGGTGGTGAAGGTGGACGGCCCGCGGCAGTGGCTGGCGTTCCCGGCGGGGACGTCGGCGGCGCCACTGGTGGCGGAGGTGGCGGCCCGGTACCCGCTCCTGGACCTGTCGGTGCGGGAGCCGGACATCGAGGACGTGATCGCGCGGATGTACGCGGGGCGGGGGTGAGGGGGCGGTCAGGGGTCGGGGGTAGGGGGCCACGGACCAGGCGTCCGGGGCCAGGGACCAGGCGTCCGGGTCAGGGGCCAGGCGTCCGGGGCCATGGACCAGGCGTCCGGGTCAGGGGCCAGGCGTCCGGGGTCAGGGGTCAGGGGTAGGGGATAAATCAGGGGCGAGCGGGGGACGGGTCCAGGGCTGGGCCATACAACTCCCTTGCGTGGCTGCATAGGCTGTTGCCCATGACTGACGAGCGGCCGGAGAAGCCGTTGCCGGAGTTGAGGGCGTCGGACGCCGACCGTGACCGGGTGGTGGAGCGTCTGCGGGACGCCGTCGCCGAGGGCCGGATCGACATGGAGGAGTTCGAGGAGCGGCTGGAAGCGGCGTACAAGTCGAAGACGTACGCCGCACTGGAACCACTGACCCGTGACTTGCCGGCGCCGGGCGCGGCCCCGATGGTGATGGCGTCGTCGGGCCCGGCCCCGGCCCCGGTGCCTGCTGCGGGGGACCGCTCGTGGCCGTCCAGGATCGGGGGCACCGGACTGCCCGCGGGATCGTCGCCGGCCGTCGCCGTCATGTCGTCGTTCCAGCGCAAGGGCAACTGGACGGTGCCCGCCCGCCTGGACGCGGTGGCGTTCTGGGGCGGCGGCGAGCTCGACCTGCGCGAGGCGAACTTCGCGCAGCGGGAGGTGGTCATCAACTGCGTCGCGATCATGGGCGGGATCGAGATCACCGTCCCGCCGGGCGTGGAGGTCGACGTCCGGGGCTTCGGCTTCATGGGCGCCTTCGACCAGCGCGACACCCCGGGCCCGGTCACCCCGGGCGCCCCGCGGGTGGTGGTGACGGGCTTCGCGTTCTGGGGCGGCGTAGAGATCAAAACCAAACCCCCGAAGCGCCCCAAGCCCCTCCCCGGCGGCCCGAACCTCCGCAAGGAGCTCTAGGGGGTGTCCGCAGAGTCCTGCCTGGCCCGCGGCGCCCGTCGGGCGCCCGGCACGACTTCGCGGACACCCCCCGGCGCCGGCTCGGCGGCCGTGTGTGACCGGGCTCGGTCGGGTCGTACGGGACGCCGGGCCCCTCGCGGGCAGTGAACCGGCGCGCCGGGAACTCCTCGGGGCTCCGGGGAGTCGGATGCTATGCAGACAAAACCGGCGCCCGGGGGAAGGGAGGAGCACGTGGACAACCGCACCGACGCCGTAGGCAATGGCACTGGAACCGGCGGCTTCGTGTTCAGCGAGGCCGACGAGGAGCGCCGCCGCGGCGTCCGCCGCATGAAGACCACCGCGACGGGCCTGCTGATCCTGGTCGCGCTGGTCTACGTACTGACCACCTGGGCCGAGCACACCGGGGCCGGCGGCTGGGCCGGCTACGTCCGGGCCGCCGCCGAAGCCGGCATGGTCGGCGCGCTCGCGGACTGGTTCGCCGTCACCGCGCTGTTCCGGCGCCCGCTCGGCCTGCCCATCCCGCACACCGCGATCATCCCGACCAAGAAGGACCAGCTCGGCATCTCCCTCGGCGAGTTCGTCGGCGAGAACTTCCTCTCCCCGGACGTGGTCCGCGCCCGCCTGCACGCCCTCCGCATCGGCAGCCGACTCGGAGCCTGGGTGGCCGAGCCCGCGCACGCCGACCGGGTCACGGCCGAGCTGGCCACCGCGCTGCGCGGAGCCCTGACCGTACTGCGCGATGCCGACGTGCAGGCCGTCGTCGGCGAGGCCATCACCCGGCGGGCCGAGACCGCCGAGATCGCGCCGGGGATCGGCAAGACCCTGGAGAAGGTCGTCTCGGACGGCGGGCACCGCCGCGTCGTCGACCTCGTCTGCCTCAAGGCCCACGACTGGCTCGTGACGCACGGGGACTCGGTCATGGGAGCCGTCCAGGGCGGCGCGCCCGGTTGGACCCCGCGGTTCGTGGACCGCAAGGTCGGCGAGCGCGTGTACAAGGAGCTGCTCCGCTTCCTGACGGAGATGCAGGACATGCCGGAGCACCCGGCGCGCGGGGCGGTGGACCGTTTCCTGACGGACTTCGCGGCCGACCTCCAGTCGGACACGGACACCCGGGCCCGGGTGGAGCGCCTGAAGTCCGAGATCCTGCAGCGCGAGGAGATCCAGGACGCGATCGCCTCCGCCTGGAGCGCGATCCGGTCGATGATCATCTCGGCGGCGGAGGACGAGCACAGCGAGCTGCGGCTGCGGGTGCGGTCCTCGCTGATGTCGCTGGGGGCGCGGCTGGCGACGGACGGCCGGCTCCAGGACAAGGTGGAGGGCTGGATCGAGGGCGCGGTGGTGTACGTGGTGACCACCTACCGGACCGAGATCACCTCGCTGATCACGGACACGGTGGCCGGGTGGGACGCCGAGCACACGTCGCGGAAGATCGAGGCCCACATCGGCCGCGACCTGCAGTTCATCCGCATCAACGGCACGGTGGTCGGCGCCCTGGCAGGACTGCTGATCTACGCGGTGTCGCAGGCGTTCGGCGCGTAGGCCCGCGGGCGGGCTCGGCGCGGTGGGCCTGGGGGGGGGGGGGGGAGGGGCGGGGGGGGGGGGGGAGGGGAAGAAGCGCATAGACGACAG